>CAYWTL010000072.1:0-12542 GCA_964460245.1 uncultured Syntrophaceae bacterium
GATGCCCTTCCGCGTCATAGCGGTCTCTCATCATCTGGCGGAATTTGGCCATTTCATCCTCGTTGACCTGGCCGCCCTTGTCGATGATGTTCTTCCGGCGCACCGTCTCCACGATGAAGCCCGCCGTCTCGCCGGACATGACCGTCGTGCGGCCCCGCATGTTGGTGAAGGCGAACCGGGGCTTGAAGGCCCGGCCGCACATTCCATAGTTGGCGGCGCCGTGGTCGGGGCCGATGACGTAGGTGATCTTGGGGGTGTCCAGGCATGTGCAGGCCCGGACCATGTCGGAGCCGTACTTGCCGATGCCGCCCCACTCCTCGGCCTTGCCCACCATGTAGCCGGGCGAGCCCTGAAGGAACAGGACCGGAAGCTTGGAGTTTCCGCAGCGGATCATCCATTCCGTCGCCTTGCGCGCCGCGTCGATGTAGATGACGCCGCTGGCGTTGGAGGCGATGACGCCCACGGGAATGCCCTTCATCCACATCTTGCCGGCGATAATGGAGTCCCCGCGGCCGGGGCCGTAGGTGGGCTTGTACTCATAGAAGTAGCTGTCGTCGGCGAGGCACTTGATGGTTTCCTTGATGTTGATGTACTGGTACGTGTCGATGGGCGTGCTGCGCATCATCTCCTTGAAGTCGAACTTCGGCTCCCGGTTCTCCCGGCGCTCGATGCAGAGCTTGTTGGAGGGCTCGAACTCCATCATGGCCCGGAGCTTCGCGATCCCCTCTTCCTGCGTACGGACAAAGTGATCGCAGCCGCCGGAGTGCTGGGTGTGCACGTAGGCGCCGCCCAGGTCTTCCATGGAGACGGTCTCGCCGATGGCCGATTTGACCATGGGGGGGCCGGCCAGGAAGGCGTAGGCCATCTTCTCGATCATGATGGACTCGCTGGCCAGGTAGACGATGTAGGCGCCGCCCGCCGTGTTGCCGCCGGTCGACAGGGTGTACTGGCGGATTCCCTTGGAGGACATGCGGCACATGTTGTAGAACATCGTTCCGAAGTGCCCGTCATCGGCAAAGCAGCCCACCTGAAGGGGCAGGTTGATTCCGCCGGAGTCAGTCAGGTAGACGCAGGGCAGCTCGCACTGCTCGGCAATCGCCTGGGCCCGCATGTGCTTCTTCAGCGTGATGGGGAAATAGGTGCCCGCGGCGTAGCGGTTCTCGTTGGCGAAGATCATGCAGTCCTTGCCCATGACCGTGCCGACGCCGGTGACGAGGCCGCCGCCAGGGATATGGCTGCGCTTTTCCGACTCGTAGATCTCGCCGCCGTAGAGGCGCTTCTTGCCGATGTCGTAGCCGGCATCGAGCCCCAGCTCGTAGAAGTCCGTTCCCGGGTCGATCAGCATCTTGACCAGGTCGCGCATCGGTTTCTTGCCCTGCTTGGCCAGACGGGCCACCTGGGCTTCGCCGCCGATGTCATAGGCCTCCTCGCGGTGCTTGAAGAGAAGCGCGTCCTGCTCCTCCCAGTGTTTCAGATTGGCCGCCCGCTCCTTTTCCAGCCGTTCGGCTCTCGACAACCTTGGTTTTTTTTCTTCTTCTGCCATGTCACCCTCCTCTATAGAATTTTGATGGACCACTGAAAAACGTGTTTTATGCTTTGCCGGTTCCCGTGGAAACCGGGACGGTTATTCCGCTTTCGCCGCGCAAACATGGCTTCATGGTTGCCGTGGCAAGCTCCGCGCGGGTTCCTGACCAATTGATGGAATGGGCAGATCTCCTTCAGGCGCAAGGACTTTGCGTAAGAGTGAGACTGATCCTTGAAACGACCGTTTCCTATATGAAAGAAGGCGGACTGTCAAGCATTTTTAGCGATGGAAAATGCGCGGGGGGTTCGTTGCGGGACGGTTCGCGGACGGCGCGTCACAGGCCTGTTTCCAAGCCCGGATTCGCCGCCCGCGAACCGGCGCGAAGGCGTGATTTCCGCAGGGTTATTTCTTTTTCCAGGTCGCCAGATCGTTGGCCGTCCAGCTCTGAAGCATGATGTGCGTCCCGTTGGGGCCGCATTTCTGGATCATGATGGAATCGGACCCCTGGTGCTGCGTGCGCGACCAGTTGATCTTCGGGCCGACCCCCTTGAAATCCTTCGTTTCGTTCAGGGCCTTCAGGCAGGCATCCGTGGAGAGCTTCGGCCCCACCCGCTTCAGGGCGTCGACGAAGGGCTCCGCAAAGAGAATGCCGGCCATATAGAACAGTCCCCACCGCTCATCCGGCGCCATGCGCCTGGCGGCCTCCCGGTACTTCACCATCTGGGGGAGGTTGGAGTCCGGGGGTTCGGCAAACGCCCCCGTGATGACCCCTTCCCACAACCCCCCGCTGATCTTGTGCATCAGGGCGTAGTCGGACAGCGTGTTCGAGGAGACCCACTGGGGCTTGTATCCGATGGTGGCGCAGGTTTTCAGCGCGATCACGGCCGTCGTCGGGTTGACCCACAGGATGACTGATTCGGCCCCGGCGTTCTTGAACTTGAGCATCTGGGAGGCCAGGTCCTTTTCCGTGGGCTCCACGGGGATTTCCGCCACCGCCTTCAGCTTGTAGTGGTTCATCCGCTGCCGGAAGCCGTCCAGCCCGTTCTTCCCGTAGGAGTCGTTCTGGTAGAAGAACCCGATCTTTTTGATTTTCAGCTTCTCGACGATGTATTTGGTCAGCAGGGACGCCTCATCCTCGTAGAGGGGATAGACGCCGAAGAGATAGGGGTTGACGGGGAAGACGTATTCCTTGACGCTGGTCGCCGGGCCCACCCAGATGACCCTGTTCTGGGCAAGGTAATCCTTCACGGCCAGCCCTCCGGCGGCCGACACGCCGCCGACAAACGCGAAAATCCCGTGTTTCTCGACCAGCTCCTTGACCGCCGCCTTGGTCTGGCTCGGGTTGTACTGGTCATCCCGAACGAAGTACTTGATTTTCCGGCCGTGGATGCCGCCCGCTTCGTTGACCAGGTTGAACAGGATGCTCGATCCCCTGGCCACGGAGCCCCACGGGGCGGCCGGGCCCGTCTGGGGTCCCCACTGGGCGACCCGGATCTCCTTGTCGTCGAAGCCGGGCGCGGCGACGCCGGCCGGCGGCAGCGCGACCAGGGACAGCACGGCGATCAGAACGAAGAACAGTCCTTTTTTGCGCATGATCATTCCCTCCTTGATTGAATGTGGCCGCCGACGGTCCGTTCACCCCGGCGGAACCCTCTCCTCACCCTTCGACCGCGATCGTTCGCATCAGAATGCCCGGCCATCACCCCCTTTGCGACCGAAATTCGTTTCCCGTCAGCCCTTGTACCATCGGCCCTTTTCCTTGAGGAAGGTGAAGCTGAAGTTCGCCTCCGTGGTCTCCCCCGTGTCGATGTAGCGGAACTTCAGGTCGACTTCGACCTGCGCGAACTTTTCCACGCCCGGCCAGGCCTGCCGGTCTTCGTTGTCCCGAATGCCGCCGATGTTCAGAATGCGGTAGGCCACGATCCGCACCGGCGACGCTTCGGCCTCGGCCGCATAGGCGGCATAGTCGTGGAGGGCGCAGTAGACGGACGACGGGGCGAGGTGATCGTAGACCGCCTTCAGGTCCCGCTTCAGTTCCGCTTCGAGGTAAGCCCGGGCCGCCCGGTAGACGGCGCGGCCCTCGGCGGACAGGCCGGGCAGACCAGCCGGTTCCGATCCGCGAACCGCCGCCGGCGCGAGGAGAATCGGCATCAGGAGGAGGATCGTCAACGGGATTCGGAATCGCTTTCCGCTCATGCTTTCAATCCGAAGTGCCGGCCGGACGGTCCACCCGGGCCGATGGGGGGCCGGGCGTTGAATGACAGGGGCCTGTATGCGGTTCGGCGGATGCCGGCGCACGCATGGAGGATGCGCGGAGGCAATCGCCGTCCCCGCCCGGAAATCGTTGTCACAGACTCCCGAATGTGTTAGTAATCCCATCCAAAAAGCAAAGGGAGTATACCTTGGCGGATCCGTCTTTGCAAGTGCTAAGGGGCCTGTGGGACCTCCTGGAAATCAT
This sequence comes from uncultured Syntrophaceae bacterium, assembly GCA_964460245.1. Lineage (GTDB taxonomy): Bacteria > Desulfobacterota > Syntrophia > Syntrophales > Fen-1087 > JAXDBM01. The sequence continues at coordinate 3,984 of CAYWTL010000072.1, forward strand.
CCGAAAGCTGCGGTCTCCGGAAGGATGCCTCTGGGACCGGCAGCAGAAGCGGGAGGATGTCGGGCGCTACCTGATCGATGAGGCCTACGAGGTGATCGACGCGATCGCCGGCGGCTCGTCTTCAGACCTGCAGGAGGAACTGGGCGACCTGCTTTTTCAGATCTGCTTCCTGGCCGTCATGGCGGAGGAGCGGGAGGAGTTCGCGCTGCCCGATGTCCTGCGGGCCGTCGGGGAAAAAATGATCCGGCGCCACCCCCACGTTTTCGGCGGCCGGAAGGTTCGGGACGTCGACGAAATCAAGGCCAACTGGCGGGAAATCAAGGAAAATCTGGAGAACAAACCCCGCGGCGCGGGAATCCTGGACGGGATTCCCCGTTCGCTGCCCGCGCTGCTGCGGGCGCAGAAGATGACGGAAAGGGCTTCCCGGGTCGGCTTCGACTGGGCCGCGACGGAAGAGGTCTTGGTCAAGGTCGAGGAGGAACTGGGGGAACTGAAGGCCGCGCTGCAGGGCGGCGAACCGGCAAAGGTCAGGGAGGAACTGGGCGATCTCATCTTCGCGCTGGTGAACCTCGGCCGCTTTGCCCGGGTCGACGCCGAGGACGCGCTGCGCCGGGCCAACGACAAGTTTGCCCGACGCTTTGCCGGGGTGGAGCGGGGTCTGGCGGCGCAGGGGAAAACGCCCGGGCAGGCCTCGCTCGCGGAAATGGACCGCCTCTGGGAGCAGGGCAAGATGGGAGAAAAAGGGTAACATGGATTTTTTTCTGTGCGTGCTGGGTATGGTGTTCATCATCGAGGGCCTTCCCTACTTCGCGTTTCCGGACAAGATCAAGATCTATCTGGTCAAGGTGACCGAAATCCCCGACACGACCCTGCGAATGCTCGGCCTTGCCGCCATGGCGGCCGGGCTGCTCCTCGTCTACCTGGGACGGAGCTGAGATGAACCTGGAGGATTTCGGCTACCGCCTCCCCGAGGAGCTGATCGCCCAGGCGCCCTGCCGGGAGCGGTCGGGGTCGCGCATGATGGTGGTCGAGCGCCGGACGGCTTCCGTTCGTCATGACCGCTTTGACCGACTGCCGGCCCTGCTGACGGCGGGGGACGCCCTGGTCATCAACGATTCGAAGGTCATTCCGGCCCGGCTCGCCGGAAAAAAGGAAACGGGGGGAGCGGTCGAAATCCTCCTGCTTTCCCGGGTGAGCGGCGACACCCCGCTGATGCAGACATGGGAGGTTCTGCTCAGGCCGGCGAAAAGGCTGTCCGCGGGGCAGCGCATCGGTTTCGCGGAGGGATGCGAGGCCCGGGTCCTCGAGCGCATCTCCGAAAAAAAGTGGCTGCTGGAATTCACGGTCGCGATCCCCTTCGCGCGCTTCCTGGAGCGACACGGGAAGGCCCCCCTGCCGCCCTACATCAAAAGGGGGAAGGGCGACGCGCATTCCCCGGAAGACGATATTCGGCGATACCAGACGGTTTACGCCAGGCAGCCGGGATCCGTCGCGGCGCCGACGGCGGGACTGCATTTTTCCCAGGAGGTCCTGACCGCGCTCGAAGCCCGGGGTGTCGCCGTCGTGCCGGTGACCCTCCATGTCGGTTACGGGACCTTCCTGCCGATTGAAACCGCTGCCGTCGAAGACCATGTCATGGAGGCGGAATTTTACCAAATCGGCGAGGCGGCGGCGGAACGGGTGAACCGCGCGGAACGGGTGGTCTGCGTGGGGACGACCTCGGCGCGGGCGATCGAATCCGCCGCCGACGGGCAGGGCAGGGTGCGCCCCGCTTCGGCCTGGACGCGGCTTTACATCTATCCGGGCTACCGGTTCCGGCGCGTCGGGGCGCTCCTCACCAATTTTCATCTCCCCAGGTCGTCGCTGTTTCTGCTTGTCTGCGCCCTGGCCGGCCGGGGCCTGATGCGGAGCGCCTACCGGCAGGCGATCGAGGAGCGCTACCGCTTTTACAGTTACGGGGACTGCATGCTGATCCTGTAGCATGCCCCAAAACGATGGCGCGCCCGGCGCGGATCGACGCTTTTGCGCCTTTCCGCCGTCATTGCCGCCTCAAGGTGGGGGATCATGGCTTTTGCTTTCACGGTCCTGAAACAGGACGGACAAACCGCGGCGCGGCTGGGCCGGATCCGGACGGGGCACGGCGAAGTGGACACCCCGGCGTTCATGCCCGTGGGCACGCAGGGGACCGTCAAGGCGCTCACGCCCGAAACGCTTCGGGAACTCGGGGCCGAAATGATTCTCGGCAACACCTATCACCTCTATCTCCGGCCGGGGCATGAGCTGATCCGCGGCCTGGGCGGCCTCCATGCCTTCATGAACTGGCGCGGACCGATCCTGACGGACAGCGGCGGCTTCCAGGTGTACAGCCTCGGGGCCCTGCGAAAGGTGACCGCGGACGGCGTGCTGTTCCGGTCCCATATCGACGGCTCCCGCCATTTCATCGGCCCGGAACTGGCGGTGCAGATCCAGGAGGCGCTCGGCGCCGACATCATGATGTGCCTGGACGAATGCACGCCCTATCCGGCATCCCGAAGCGAAGCCGAAAAATCGCTGGCCCTGACCCTGCGCTGGGCGGCCAGGTGCCGGGCGGCGCGAAGGGATGACCGCCGGGCGCTTTTCGGGATCGTCCAGGGCGGGATGCATTCGGACCTGAGGCGGACGGGCGCCGAAAAGCTGATCGAAATGGGATTCGACGGCTACGCCCTGGGCGGGCTGAGCGTCGGCGAGCCCAAGGCGGCGATGATGGAGATGGTCCGCCGGGCCGCGCCCCTTCTTCCCGCGGACGGGCCCAGGTACCTGATGGGCGTGGGCCTGCCGGAGGATATCGTGGCCTGCGTGGCCCAGGGGATCGACATGTTCGACTGCGTGATCCCGACCCGCTCGGCCAGGAACGGATTGTTATTTACAAATCGTGAAAAGGTTGTTATAAAGCACGCCCGTTACCGGGAGGATCCATCGCCTGTCGATGATCTATGCGATTGTTATACTTGCAGAAATTACTCACGGGCCTATCTCCGTCATCTGTTCATGGCCGGCGAGATCCTGGCGATGGTGCTCAACACGATCCATAATGTCCGCCATTACATGCGCCTGATGGAGCGGATTCGGGAAGCGATCCGTGAAGGCCGGTACGCCGAATTCAGCGGGCAATTTCCCGGCGCCGGGCGGGCGAGCGGTTCGGAAGCCGGCTTGCATAAAGAATAAAGGAGGAGATCATGTTTGCAGATATGGCCTATGCCATGGGGAGCATGGGCGGCGGAAACGAAACGGCCGGGGGAAACCTCAGTTTCATCATCATGATGGCGACCCTTTTCGGCATTTTCTATTTCCTGCTGATCCTGCCGCAGCAGAAGAAGCAGAAGGAGCTGAAGAAAATGCTGGCCGAGCTGGCCCACGGAGACGTCGTCATGACCACGGGCGGCATAAAGGGAAAAGTCACAGCCCTGGCGGACACAGAGGTGACCCTCGAGATTGCCAAGGATGTCCGGATCAAGGTGGCCCGAAGCTTCATCGGCGCCGTGGTCGAGAAGGCCCCGAAACCATAAAACCGCGAAGAGGTCCGTTATGTTGAAGAGTATCCAATGGAGGGCTGCGCTGGCGCTGATCGTCTGTCTCGCCGGACTTTTTTTCCTCGTGCCCACCCTGACATCCGATCTTCCGGATTTCTGGAAGAAGAATCTGCCGGCGGACAGGATTCACCTGGGCCTTGACCTGCAGGGGGGCATGCATCTCGTGCTCGAGGTCAACGCGGACAAGGCCGTCGAGGCGGCGATGGAGCGAATGGCCAACGACATGAAGGAAAACCTCATGGACAAGAGGGTTCGCTTCCGGAACATCGAGCGAACGAAGGCGAACACCATCTCCCTGGAACTGGCCGACAGCGCGGCGCGGGGGGCTTTCGAAAAAATACTCAGGGACCAGTATCCGGAACTGGACGTCCACGCCTCCCGCATCGCGGAAGGCCGCGAGACGGTAGAGCTGAAGATCAAGGACAAGCGGGCCGTCGACATCAAGAAGCTGGCGGTCGAACAGAGCCTGGAGACCATCCGCAACCGGGTGGACCAGTTCGGCATCACCGAGCCCGAAATCATTCCGCAGGGCGACGACCGCATCATCGTCCAGCTTCCCGGAATCAAGGACGCGGCCCGGGCGAAGAACCTCATCGGCAAGACGGCGCTCCTGGAGTTCAAGCTCGTCGACGAGGAGCACAGCGTCGAGGATGCCCTGAAAGGGTCGGCGCCGGAGGGAAGCATCGTGGCCTATGGGTCGACGGTCGACCGGGAGAGCGGGAGAAGGGCGAACCTGCCCTACCTGCTCAAGAGCAAGGCCCTGATGACGGGCAATGCGCTGGAGACGGCGCAGGTCAAGATCAGCGACCGCTTCGGGGAGCCCCATGTCGCCCTGAAGTTCAACAGCCAGGGGGCGAAGGATTTCGACCGGATCACCGGTGAAAACGTCAAGAAGCGCCTGGCCATCGTGCTGGACGGGGTCGTTCACTCCGCACCGGTGATCCAGGAGCGGATATCCGGCGGCGACGCCCAGATCACCGGCAGCTTCACGCTCGACGAAGCGAAGGATCTCGCCATCGTGCTCCGTGCGGGCGCCCTGCCGGCGCCGGTCGCCATTCTCGAGGAGCGGACCGTCGGGCCCTCCCTCGGACAGGACTCCATCGACCAGGGCCTCTGGTCGGTTCTGATCGGCGGTTTATTGGTGGTCGTTTTCATGATCATCTATTACAGGTGGTCCGGCGTTGTGGCGGATATCGCCCTGATTGCCAATATGGTCCTCATCCTGGGCGCTCTGGCCGCTTTTCGGGCCACGCTGACGCTGCCCGGCATAGCCGGGATCGTGCTGACAATCGGCATGGCCGTAGACGCAAATGTGCTGATTTTCGAGCGCATCCGCGAGGAACTGCGCCTGGGAAAGACCCCGCGGGCGGCCATCGAGGCCGGCTATGCCAAGGCCTTCCTGACCATTCTGGACTCCAATGTGACCACGCTGATCGCCGCGCTCTTCCTGTTCGGCTTCGGGACCGGTCCGGTGAAGGGTTTCGCGGTCACGCTCAGCATCGGCATCGTCGTCAGCATGTTCACTGCGGTCTTCGTCACGCGGATCATCTACGATTACTTTGTTTGGGAAAGGAAAATTCAGGCGCTCAGCGTATAGATTCGATAACGCGGATCAACTTCCGGATGATTGAAGCGGAATGCGAAAAACGGATCATGTCTACGGGGAACAGGAATGGAATTCATCAAACCGGGAATAAATTTTGATTTTGTGGGACAGATGAAACTCGCCGTGGGTTTATCCATGGCGATGATCATCATCAGCATCGGGTCCATCATCTGGCACGGCGGCCTCAATTATGGGATCGATTTCGCGGGCGGCACGCTGGTCCAGATCAAGTTCCAGCAGGAGACGCCGGCGGACCGGATCCGAAACACTCTCAAACCCATCGGCCTGGAAAACAGCATCATTCAGCCCTTCGGGCCCAACGAGGTCGTCGTCCGGGTGGGGGAGGTGGAGCGCGCGGGCGGCGAACTTTCCCAGAAGATCAAGGAGAGCCTGGCGCAAGCCCTCGGCGAGGGCGCCTTCGAGGTGCGCCGCGTGGAGGTGGTGGGGCCCAAGGTCGGCAGGGACCTGACACGCAAGGCCATCCTGGCCATCGTCTTTTCCTGGATCGGCATGCTTGTCTACATCGCCTGGCGGTTCGAATTCCGCTATGCCGTGGGCGGTATTCTGGCGCTGGTTCATGACACGATCATCACGGTAGGCGCCATGTCCCTGCTCAACAAGGAATTCGATCTCAATATTGTTGCGGCATTGTTGACCGTCATCGGTTATTCCATCAATGACACGATCGTGGTTTTCGACCGGATTCGCGAGAATTCCAGGAAGAACATCAGACAGCCGCTCGCGCAGGTGATCAATGACAGCATCAACCAGACATTCAGCCGGACGATCCTGACATCCTTCACGGTTTTAATGGTACTCCTGACCCTGTTCTTCTTGGGTGGTTCAGTGATCCATGATTTTGCCTTCGCTCTGTTGGTGGGTTGCGTGGTGGGGGTCTATTCCACGGTTTACATGGCCAGCGCCATCGTCCTGGCCTGGGAACGCATCAAGCCCTCCAAGATCAAGAGGAAGAAATAGCTTGTCCCCTCTGGAGACGGCCGGTCTCACGGTATTCATCCTCGTTCTGTTTCTCGGCATTTTCGTCACCGTGTTCGGCCTGCCGGGGACGGTGATCATCCTGGCCGATGTGCTCGTCTACGCGCTGGCCACCGGCTTCGAGACCATCGGATTCAAGGTGATCCTCGGCCTCACGGTCATCGCCGTCGTCGCGGAGGCGGCGGATTTCGGGCTGGGCATGATCGGGGCCGCCCGCTACGGGGCTTCGCGAAAGGGAGTCTGGGCCGCCCTGATCGGCAGTCTGGTTTGCGCGGCGATTGCCACCCCCCTTTTTACGGGAGTCGGGACGCTGCTGGGGATTTTCCTCGGCGGACTCGCCGGGGTTTTCCTGGTTGAATTCATGGAGCAGAGAAAATTGAAGCAGGCCTTCCGGGCCGGTTACGGAGCGGTGCTGGGGAAGGCCGGGGGGATCGTGATCAAGGGGCTTCTGTCCGTCCTGATGGTCATGATCACGCTGTACCAAATTTATTCATAAGGGATCACCAATGACAAAACCGAAGTCGAAATTTGTGGAATACGCGGAGGCGATCATCATTGCCATCCTGATCGCACTGTTCATTCGGACCTTCATCGTGCAGGCCTTCAAAATCCCTTCAGGCTCCATGAAGCCGACCCTGCTGATCGGCGATCACATCCTGGTGAACAAATTCATCTACGGCGTCAAGATTCCCTTCGTCCGCAAGACCATCATCTCCATCGGCGAACCCAAGCGGGAAGATGTCATCGTCTTCATCTACCCCGAGGACCGCTCCAAGGACTTCATCAAGCGCGTCATCGGCGTCGGGGGGGACACCATCGAAATCCGGAACAAGAAGATTTTTTTGAACGGCCTGCCCTACCAGGACGGCCATGGCGTGTATGTGGACGATTTCATCCTTCCCGGGTCGATCCAGCCCCGGGACAACTTCGGCCCGTTCACCGTCCCGAAAGGCGCGGTCTTTGCGATGGGGGACAACCGGGATCAGAGCTACGACAGCCGGTTCTGGGGCGTGGTGGATTTGAAGGATGTGCTGGGGAAGGCCTTCATGCTCTACTGGTCCTGGAACGGGGAGAATCACAGCGTCCGCTGGAGCCGGCTGGGGAATCTGGTCCGGTAGACCGGGGGCGCGCGGCCGGCTGCGGGACGCTTACCGGATCAGCGACGTGACCGCAATGGTCCCCGAAAGCAGGATCAGCAGAATGACCGTCAGCCAGGAGACGGCGTTCATGAAGCGGTTGTTGATGTGCTCGCCCATGATCCGCCGGTCGTTGATCAGCTGCAGCATGAAGATCAGGATGAAGGGAAGCAGCACGCCGTTGATGACCTGCGAGTAGTATATGATGGGGATCAGGGGCAGGTTCGGGAGCAGGATGATGCCGGCGCCCAGGAAGATCATCAGGCTGTACAGGCCGTAGAACTGGGGCGCTTCCAAGAACTTGCGGTTCAGGCTCGATTCCCAGCCGAAGGCCTCGCAGATCGTGTAGGCTGTCGAAAGCGGCAGGATCGACGCGGCGAAGAGGGATGCGTTCAGCAGGCCGAAGGCGAACAGCCAGGAACAGTAAGCCCCCGCCAGCGGCGCCAGGGCCAGGGCCGCGTCCTTGGCCGTCTCGATGCGGATGCCGTTCTGAAACAGCGTGACCGCACAGAGCATCATGATGAAAAAGGCCACGACGTTCACGGTCAGCGACCCCACGATCACATCCATTCGGGTATACTGGTAATCCTCCGGCTTCAGGCCCTTGTCCACCACCGACGACTGCAGGTAGAACTGCATCCAGGGGGCGATCGTCGTGCCGATGATGCCGACCGCCATGGTCAGAAAGGCGGGTTCCAACCGGACCGTCGGTTGTACCAGGGCGGCGCCGATCCGAGACCAGTCCGGCCTGCCCATGAAGCCGGAGACGATGTAGGAAAGGTAGAAGAGGCACGCCACCAGGAAGACCTTTTCCACCGACTTGTAGTTTCCCTTGACCACGAGCCACCAGACGAAGGCCGACCCCAGCGGCACGGAGACGTACTTGCTGAGGCCGAAGATCTCCAGGCTCGCGGCGACGCCGGCGAATTCGGAGATGGTGTTTCCCAGGTTGGTCAGGAAGAGGACGATCATGAGGTAGAAGGTCGTCCTGGCCCCGAAGCGCTCCCGGATCAGGTCCGACAGTCCCTTCCCGGAAACGACGCCCATGCGGGCGCACATCTCCTGAATGATGATCAGGGCAACGGTGGTGGGCGCAAGAATCCAGAGCAGGGAGAGTCCGAACTCGGCGCCGGCCAGTGAATAGGTGGTGATCCCGCCGGCGTCGTTGTCGACGTTGGAGGTGATAATGCCGGGGCCGATAAGGGCGAAGAAAAGCGCCATCGACTTCCAGAAGCCCCTCTGCTGAAGGCGC
>CAYWTL010000073.1:0-12526 GCA_964460245.1 uncultured Syntrophaceae bacterium
TCCTTCTCATCTTCATCTTCCTGTGGAACAAGAACAGGGAGCGTGCATACCGCTTTATCGACGGTGCATTTTTCCAGGAGAGGCTGCCCCTGATTTACCTGGGCTGCGCCTTCGGTCTGATTCTGGCGATGGTGTTCATCGGAAACAGGACCTGCCACCCTGACGAATGGTCGCATATCTATTCTGCCAATTTCTACAGCAGCAACTGGTTGCCCAAATCAGTGGATGACCCGGAAGTGGTGAAAACGATAAGCGGTTATGGAACCAGTTATTTGTTCCGAGTCGAAATCGCCTATTGGTTGGCTGGCAAGCTTTCCTCTCTTTTATCTGCGCTTATCTATGAAGACTATCTCAGATTAAGGCTTCTTAATACGGCTCTTTTTCTTTTTTGCGTCTTGCTTTGGGCATGGAAAGCTCGCAAGGTACCATTGTTTTCGATGGCTTTAATTGTCAGCCCGCAGATCTGGTATATGTTTTCATATTTCAACGGAGATGGCTTTCCGTTCTTTGTCTCACTTCTGATCTCCTGGCAGCTCGTCGATCACAACTCCATGACTAATCAATATCTCAACAGCGCCGATTTCAGGAAGCACATATCCGGTGGAATTCTCTTCGGCATACTGATGGGGCTCATGCTGCTGTCAAAAATGAACTATTACGTCTATATCGCCTTCATTTTATGTGTCATGGCCTGGCGTTTTCTTTTCGAATCCAGAGGTCAGGAATCGATATCGGAAAGAAACCGCCTTCAGATCAAAAAAGCGTTTTTGATCGTCTGCATTGCTTTTTGCGTCTGGCTGCCGCCGGCCGTGTATGATCAGTATGTCAACGATTTCAGGAAAAATGAAAAGATCCTGATCACCGCCGAACGCCATGCGCACCCCGCACTCAAGCCCAGCAAACTGCGAGATGATATCTCTTCGAGTTACCCGGGATTGCGGCTCAGGGACAAGGGAATGTCCCTCAGAGAACTCCTGTTTCAGAACCCGGAGTGGCGTGATATGACCTTTAAAAGCTTTTTTGGTCTCTATGGGAACATGGATTATCACTCCGATAGAGATTATTATCAGGTGGTTCGCTATACGCAGGGTGCTTTCTTTCTTCTGATTTTCTTCTGCGTCATCATCGCATTCCCGATCCGGGATGTGGTCATGATTCTGATCGTCGTATTCTTCGCCGGTCTTGCCGTCGGCCAGTCGGTCTACCATTCCTGGGTGAATGACTATCAGCCCCAGGGGCGCTATCTCTTTGTGATCCTGCCCATGCTCGTGATCGGCCTGGACAGGCTGCCCGAAGGATTCCGCTCGCGGATAATACCCTTGTTCAGTCTGATTTTCTTTTTTTTGAGCGCTTCGTCCTTTCTCTGGACGGCGATCAGGCACATTCCGAAGCTGTCCGGATGCGGATAAAGGCGACTGCATGTCTGACAATCGCATGAACCGATTTGGCTCCGGCTTACGACGCAGGGATGGCGCAGCAGTTTTTCCGCCGCCGGTCCCTGACCTGATTCAAGAGGTCCCTCCCCATGTGCGGAATCTGCGGTTTTAGCGGCGGCGGCGACGCCGACATCCTCGCTTCCATGACCGGGGCGATGGTCCACCGCGGGCCGGACGCTGGAGGAATGTGGCACGATGCGCGTGAAGGGGTCTATCTCGGCCACCGCCGCCTCTCCATCATCGACCTCGACGGCGGGGCGCAGCCGATGTGGACGGAAGACGGAGGCCTCGGGATCGTCTTCAACGGGGAGATCTACAATCACCTGGAGCTTCGCGAGGAGCTGATCCGGGCGGGACACCGTTTCCTCACGGACCATTCCGACACGGAGGCGCTGCTGCACGGCTACCGGGAGTGGGGGGAGGCGCTGCCGTCCCGCCTCAACGGCATGTGGGCCTTTGCCCTGTACGACCGGCAGCGGCGCGAGATCTTCCTCAGCCGGGACCGCTTCGGGAAAAAGCCCCTTTTCTACTCCCTGCAGAACGGCGCCTTTGCCTTTGCGTCCGAACTGACCTCGCTTCTCCGGCACCCCCGCGTTTCGGCCCACTTGAACGAGAAAAGCCTCAAGAAGTACTTTGCCTACGGCTACATTCCGGCGCCATCCACACTCTACCGGCAGATCTTCAAGCTCCCCGGCGGCCACAACCTGCTGCTCAGGACCGGAGACCTGACCTTCCGGATTGCGAAATACTGGGATTTCGTCCTGGAACCGTTCGACCGCCTGCCGGCAGACCCCGAGGAATCCTGGGGGGAGGAGCTTCGGGACCTGCTGCGAAAATCGGTACGGCGGCGCCTCATGTCCGATGTTCCCCTGGGCGTCTTCCTCAGCGGCGGGATCGACTCCTCCGCGATCACCGCGTTTGCGGCCGAGTCCTCCGGGCCGGAGGGCATGAAGAGCTTCTGCATCGGCTTCGAGGAGGCCGGCTTCGACGAGACCGCATACGCCCGGACCATCTCCCGCCGGTACCGCACGGAGCACCGCGAGGAGATCCTCTCCATGGAGCGGGCCGGCGATCTGCTCCCGGAGATCGTCGGCAGGCTCGACGAGCCGATGGGGGACAGCTCGCTCATGCCAACCTTTCTGCTCTGCCGGGAAACGAGAAAGCACGTGACCGTGGCCCTGTCCGGGGACGGCGGCGACGAACTGTTCGCCGGCTACGATCCCTTTCGGGCTCTCGGAATGGCGCAGTGGTATGAACGCCTTGTCCCCGGTCCGGTCCATCAGGCCATTCGCATGGCCGTGGCCGCTCTCCCCTCGACGTACGGGAACATGAGCATCGATTTCCGCCTGAAGCGAACCCTGAGAGGGCTTTCCTATTCAAGAAACCTCTGGGCCCCCGTCTGGCTGGGTCCGCTCGACCCGCGGGACCTGGAGGAGCTGTTCCGGGAACCCACCGACATCGAGGAGGTCTACGCCGAGGCGATCGAACAGTGGGACGCCTGCGGTCAGGACAACCTGGTGGACAAGACCCTGCAATTCTATACGAAGCTCTACCTGCAGGACGACATTCTCGTCAAGTCGGACCGGGCGAGCATGATGAACTCCCTGGAGGTTCGCGCCCCCTTTCTGGACATTGAACTGGTCGATTTTGTGAGGAAGATACCTCATCAGTACAAATACCGTCACGGCCGGACCAAATTTATCCTGAAAAAGGCGCTGGAGGCCGTTCTTCCGCACGAACTCCTCTATCGCGCCAAGAAGGGGTTCAGCGTGCCCATCGGACGGTGGTTTCAGGAGGGCAGGCTCAAGATCGAGGGGGACGGTTCGTTTCCTCGCCTCCATGCCCCGTACATCTCCGCCCTCGCGGCGGAGCATGCGGCCTGCCGCACGGACCACCGGGCCTTCCTCTGGAACCTCTGGCTTCTGAAGGCCTGGAGCGGGAAACGGCCGCCCACCGTTTCGACCGCTTCATGAACGGGGAACGCGCGCCCGGGACATGCCGGCACCGGATGACGCAAGCAGTGATTCAAAACTTCTGATATCTTGACAGGATCGGGAATTCGGTCTATGGGTGCCGCCATGAAAACCATTGAGGAAAATGCGCACGCCGCGGACGGTGTCTTCTACTCCGTCGTCGTTCCGGCCTACAACGAACAGGATACCGTGAACCTTTTCTACGAAAGGGCCAGGTCGACGATGGATTCGCTGGGCCAGCCCTGGGAGATCGTCTTCGTCAATGACGGGAGTGCGGACGGCACGCTGGAGGCGCTTCGGTCACTGTCCAAAAAGGACACCCGCGTGAAGTACGTCAGCCTGAGCCGGAATTTCGGGCACCAGGCCGCGCTGACCGCCGGCCTCGATCACGCGTCCGGAAAAGCAATCATTTCGATCGATTGCGATCTTCAGGACCCTCCGGAAATGATCCCGCAGCTCTGCGGGAAGTGGCAGGAGGGCTTCGACATCGTCTACGCCAGGCGCAGCAACTACCGGAAGGACAGCCTGATCAAGCGATACGCCTCCATGGCCTATTACTTCGTGCTGGGAAAGACCTCCGATATCGACATGCCGGAAAATGTCGGTGATTTCCGGCTGATCGACCGGAAGGTGCTTTCGATCCTCAAGGCGATGCCCGAGCGGGCGCGGTACCTGCGCGGCATGGTGGCCTGGGCGGGATTCTCGCACGCCTTTGTCGACTACCAGCGGCCGGACCGGCAGCTGGGCGACACGGGCTACTCCTTCAGGAAACTGATCTCCCTGGGGATGGACGGGATGCTCAACTTCTCGCTCCTGCCCCTTCGCATCGGCTTCGTCATCGGCATCGTCAACATCGTCTTGGGGTCCCTCTTTCTTTTGTACATGGTCCTGGACATGCTGATCTTCGACAAGTACTACCACCTCTACAAATTCCTCGTCGTCCTGCTGTTCATGCTGATGGGGGTGCTCTTCATGTTCATCTGGATCCTGGGGGAGTACATCGGCCGAATCCACAACGAGGTGAAGGGGAGGCCGATCTACATCGAAAACGAGAAGGGTAACCTCCCTGTTTAGATCATGCGGGTCCTGATGATCAACTACGAGTACCCGCCGGTCGGCGGCGGCACGGCCAACGCCAACCATTACTTCATTCGGGAACTGGCCAAACACCCGGAAGTCGCCGTCGACCTGGTGACCGTGCATCCCGGGCCGGGCACGCGGGTCGAGAACTTCTCAGACCATATCCGCCTTCACAGGATCGGAATCCGCAAGAAGGACCTGCACCACTGGTCGGGGCCGGAAATGCTCGAGTGGTGCCTGCGCGCGCACTTCTACCTGAAAAGGCTGCTCCGCGAAAACGTCTACGACATCTGCCACTGCTGGAACGGCTGGCCGCCCGGGTTCTTCGGATATCTGCACCGAAAAAAGGCGCCCTATGTCGTCGCCCTGAGGGGCAATGACGTGCCCGGCTATGAAATCCGCTTCCGCCTCCTCGAGAAGATCATTCTCGAGGACCTTTCCAGGGCAATCTGGAGACACGCGGCGATCGTCACGGCAAACTCGGAAGAGCTGGCCGAACTCGCGCAGAACACGCTGCGATGCGGGATCGCCATCATTCCGAACGGCGTCGACACGGAAGAGTTCCTTCCCAAAACCTACGGGGAAATCCGCGCACCGCTCACGCTCATCTCCACCAACCGGCTCGGCCAGAGGAAGGGGCACATCCACCTGATTCATGCGCTTCGAAAAGTACAGGGGTACCGCCTCATTCTGGTGGGTCAGGGCGCCGAGATGGAGAACCTGAAAAGGGAAAGCCGGGGTCTGGACGTGGAATTCAGGGGATACGTGGATCATGCCGATCTGAACCGGGAGCTTCACCGGGCCGACATTTTCATTTCGACATCCCTGGTTGAAGGGATGAGCAACGCGACGCTGGAGGCCATGGCGGCGGGCCTGCCCATCATCAGCACCCATGTCGGCGGGGTCGCAAAGATGATCGACGGGAACGGCGTGGTGATCCAAAAGACTGCCGATGCGGAGGCGATCGCGGCGGCCCTTGAATTTTATCTCCGGAACCCCGGGCTGATCCCGCAACACGGAAAACGCTCGCGCCGAATGGCCGAGGAAATGAGCTGGAAGTTCGTCGTGGAAAGATACCTGCAAGAGGTGTACACGGCGGGACGGAAGGTGACGCCTAGCCCCGCACAGCGGGGCGAGGGAAGGTGACGGCCCCGCGAGGGGAAAGCCGGCGTGGAAGGGAATCCGTCTTCATCGCGGGACGGATAAAAGACACAACATACTTTTAGGGAGGCATTCAGGATCATGGAAGTGGTCATTTTCTGCGGCGGGATCGGCGCGCGGCTTCGCGAGGAAACGGAGTTCCGCCCGAAACCGATGGTCAATATCGGGACGAGGCCCATTCTCTGGCACATCATGAAGACCTACGCCCACTACGGGCACAGGGATTTCATCCTCGCGCTCGGGTACAAGGGAGAGATGATCAAGAATTATTTCTGCCACTACGAGCTGATGAACAACGATGTCACGATCGAGCTGGGAAAGCCGGAGAATGTCGAAATCCACCACAATCACGAAGAAGCGGGGTGGCGGATCACCCTGGCCGACACGGGCGAAAAGGCCCTCAAGGGCGCACGGCTGAAAAGGGTCGAGAAGTTCGTCAAGGGAGACACCTTCATGGCGACCTACGGCGACGGGGTCTGCGACATCGACATCAACGCGCTCGTCGATTTCCACCATCGACACGGGAAAATGGCCACCGTGACGGGCGTGCCCCGGCCGCCGCTCCGTTTCGGGGAGCTGACGACCGAGGGCAACCAGGTGAGCGAGTTTTTCGAAAAGCCGAAGGACATCGAAGGTATCGTCAACGGCGGCTACTTCGTCTTCAACCGCAGGATATTCGATTATCTCAGCAAGTCGGACGACTGCGATCTGGAATACGGGCCGATCGAAAAAATCGTTGCCGAGGGGGAACTCATGGTCTATCGGCACGAAGGCTTCTGGGCCTGCATGGACACCATCCGGGAGACGGAACACCTCAACCGGCTGTGGAGCGACGAGAATGCCCCCTGGAAGATCTGGTAGAGAAGAAGCAACGCGCCGTTTTCTGCGGATCGCTTCCGCGCCGGGTCGGCATGCGGATGTCCCGCGGCCGGAAACCCCTCACTTTGACCATGCCGGCGGATAGCGGCCGTACGCACACGCACAAGACAAGCCGGCGACGATGGCTGCCGAACACGATCAAGCTGGCCGTCAGCGGCGCGATCTTCTATTACATTTTCTCCAGGTACATCCGATACGAAGACTTCGTGACCGCATGGAGATACGTCCAGCCCGGCATGGTCGTTTACCTGCTGCTGCTCTCCTTCGGCGGGCGTTACCTCAGCGCCTACCAGATCCACTACTACTTCAGAAAGGCCTTCGACAAGGCGCTGGGGACGAACTTTGTCTTCAGGGCCCAGCTCATCTCTTCGTTTTACGGGCTCGTCCTGCCGGGCGATCTCGCCGGCGGCCTGATCACCTGGTACATGATCGCGGACAAATCCGGGGAAAGGGCTGCTTCCGCATCCGTCATCATCTTTCTCCGGCTGCTCGGCATCATCACGCTGATCGTCTTTACCGCGGTCGGGCTCGCGTTCGAAGACAGGCTCATCGATCTCGACCTGAGAATGTACATGTTCGGCACGGCGATCCTCTTCCTGCTTCTGTTCGTCCCCTTCGTATCCTCCCGGGCAGCGCTCGGCACGAAGCGGATCACCCGGGCCTTCATTCGGAGCATCCCCTTCGCGGCCTGGCAAGGCAGGCTGGACCGGCTGAACGAGCGGGTCTGGGATTCCGTGATCGCCTGCACCCGCATCGATCCGGGCGTGATGCTGTGGACGGTGGGGATGTCCATCCTGTACCATCTGCTGCTGATCGGGTTCGCCTACCTGCTGATGATCATGGTCGGGATCGATCTTCCGTTCCAGGTATCGGTCTGGCTCCTGGGCGCGGTCAACCTGATCCAGATGCTGCCCGTTTCCTTTCTGGGACTGGGCGTCCGGGACATCAGCATCATCTATCTGTTGGGTAAATACTACCAGGTCACGCCGGAAAGCTCGCTCATCCTGTCGACCTTCTTCCTCGCGTTCAGCCTGATCTTCATCTTGTTGGGCGGCCTGGCCGTGCTGGCGGGCGGAGCGGTCGACCGCCTGAAGGTGTCGGAATATGCGCAGGCGGAATGATTTCGACGGCGGTGTTTTGCGCGGAGCGGGCGGCATGGGACTTTGGAATCCGTACCGCAGAGGGAAGACCCATTCCGTGACGATGTGAGGAAACCGCATGATTTTCAGGGAAACGAAACTGCCGGGGGCCTTCGTCCTCGAGATCCAGAGGCTGGAGGATGACCGCGGTTTTTTCGGCCGCATCTTCTGCCGCCATGAGTTCCAGGAGCGGGGGCTGAACCCGGATGTGGCTCAGTGCAGCATCTCCTTCAGCCGCAAGGCGGGAACGCTGCGGGGGATGCATTACCAGGAATCGCCGCACGCCGAGGACAAACTGGTCCGCTGCACCCGCGGAAGCCTGTACGACGTGATCATCGATCTGCGCGAGGACTCGCCGACCCGCAGGAAGTGGTTTGCCGTGGAACTGACCGGCGAAAACCGGCGAATGCTATACATCCCCAAGGGATTTGCCCATGGCTTTCAGACTTTGACCGACGACACCGAGGTCGTCTACCAGATGTCCGAGTTCTACCATCCCGAATCCGCCCGCGGCGTCCGCTGGAACGATCCGGCTTTCGGGATTCGGTGGCCCGCGCCCGACCGGGCGATCCTCTCGGAGCGGGACCGGGACTGGCCGGACTACCCGGAATGATTCTCAGGAGGCGGACGGATTGAACACCTTTCCGGAAGAAAACATGCAAGAGGAAAGCGACATCGGACGGGAGATGCACGCCTTCATCGGGCGAATGTACCCGATCTGCCGGAGCATCACCGGCAGCGGCTTCCGCGAGACCCTGTCGCTGATCGGCCGTCATATTCCCCTGGAGATCCGCGAAGTGCCGACGGGAACCCCCGTCTTCGACTGGACCGTGCCGAAGGAATGGAACATTCAGGACGCCTATGTCAAGGACAGCGCCGGCAACCGGGTCATCGATTTCCGGAAGTCGAACCTGCACGTGGTCAGCTACAGCACGCCCGTTCGGGCAACGATGACGCTGGCGGAGCTGAAGGACCACCTTTTCACCCTCCCGGAGCAACCGGACCGGATCCCCTACCGCACATCGTACTACCAGGAGGCCTGGGGGTTCTGCCTGAGCCACAACGATCTTTTGAAAATGCGGGACGACCGCTACGAGGTCTGCATCGACAGCACCCTGGAGCCCGGCCACCTCGCCTACGGAGAGTGCCTTCTGCCCGGCCAAGAGGAAATCGAGATCCTCATTTCCTGCCATGCCTGCCATCCTTCGCTGTGCAACGACAACCTGTCCAGCGTGGCACTGACCACCTTCCTGGCCCGGCGCCTGGGCGCACGGCCGCGCCGCTATTCCTACCGCTTCCTCTTCATCCCCGGGACCATCGGCTCCATCGCCTGGCTCAGTCTCAACGAACCGGCGGTTTCGAGAATCCGGCACGGGCTGGTGGCGGCCTGCACGGGCGATCCGGGCAAAATCACGTACAAGAAGAGCCGCCGGGGAGATGCCGAGATCGACCGGGCCGTCGCCCATGTCCTGAGGCACTCCGGACAGGACTACGAAATCGTTGATTTTTTCCCCTACGGGTACGACGAGCGCCAGTATGGGTCCCCCGGCTTCGACCTTCCCGTCGGATGCCTCATGCGAACGCCCCACGGGCGCTATCCCGAATATCACACCTCAGCCGATGACCTCGATTTCGTGCGGCCGGAATTCCTTGCCGATTCCTATGCGAAGTATCTTGCGGTCCTGGACATTCTGGAGCACAACCGCACCTACCTGAACCTGAACCCCAAATGCGAGCCCCAGCTCGGCCGCAGGGGGCTCTACCGCCTCATCGGGGGCGACCGGGAAACGGGGTTCGATCAGATGTCCCTGCTCTGGGTCCTCAATTTCAGCGATGGCCGACACTCGCTGCTGGATATCGCCGACAAAAGCGGCATCGAATTCACCATGATCCGAAACGCCGCGGCGGCGCTGCTCGAAAAGGGTCTCCTGTCGCCCGTGACAGGAAGGGACTTGCGGCAACCCGATTGATTCGGTATACTTTCAGAGAAAATGCGGAACGGGAAATTCCTTTACAATGCGCTTTTGACGGCAATCCGGAGAACGATGATGAAACGATCCGCCAAAGAAACCGACACCCATGATCGCATGCGAAACTCCCTTCTGACGGCCCTCATGCTAGCGGTTGTCTTTATCCTGTTTTCCGCCTGCGGAGGAGGGGGAAACGGGGGCGGAGGGAATGGAGAAGGAGGCGGCGATGAGGCGGCGGGCGGTCCCAACGCCGTCAGCGCGGAGAACGGCAAGGCCGGGAACCCGCCGGGAGAATGGGATGTCGGCGGGATCGGGGATGCCAGCATCCAGGGATTCGCCACGGAGTTCAGCGTAAACCGCGGCGAAACGGTTTCGTTCAAGATCAAGACCGACGCGGCGGCCTACCGAATCGACATTTACCGACTGGGCTATTACGGCGGCCTGGGCGCGCGGAGAGTGGCGAGCATCGAACCGTCCGGGACGCTCCCCCAGGCCCAGCCGGCCTGCGTCAGCGACGCGTCCACGAGGCTCGTCGACTGCGGGAACTGGGCCGTCTCGGCCAGTTGGGCCGTCCCGTCCGACGCCGTGTCGGGCGTTTACATCGCGAGACCGGTGCGGACGGACACGGGCGGGGCCAGCCACATCGTCTTCGTCATCCGCGACGACGGGGGGAAATCCGATATGCTCTTTCAAACGGGCGACGCCACCTGGCAGGCGTTCAACCAGTACGGCGGGAGCAACCTGTACCGCACAGGCAACGGCGGCTACGCGACCCGGGCCTACAAAGTCAGCTACAACCGCCCGTTCATCAACCGGGGGTCGACGTCACAGTTTTTCGAGCGGGAGACGTTCCTGTTCAACACCGAGTATCCGATGATCCGCTGGCTCGAGGCCAACGGATACAACGTCAGCTATGCATCCGCCATGGACACGGACCGCCGGGGCGCCGCAACGCTTAAGACTCACAAGGTTTTCCTTTCCGTCGGCCACGACGAGTACGTGTCGGCGGGGCAGCGGGCCAATGTCGAAGCGGCGCGGGCGGCTGGTGTTCACCTCGGATTCTTCACGGGGAACGAGTACTACTGGAAAACGCGCTGGGAGGCCAGCATCGACGGCTCCGGCACTCCTCACCGGACCCTGGTCTGCTACCATGAGAACTGGTCGGGCGGCAAGATCGACCCGAGCCCGGAGTGGACCGGCATGTGGCGGGACGTGAATCCCGAAAATGCCCTGACGGGGCAATGGTATGCCGTCGACGCACCCCGGTATGACCCGATCACGGTTTCCGCCGGCGAGGGAAAATATCCGTTCTGGCGCAACACGGGTATCGACAAGCTGGCCGCGGGGGAGACCGCGCAGTTGCCGGCGGGCGTGCTGGGGTTCGAGTGGGATGAGGTACGGGACAACGGCGCCCTTCCGCCGGGTCTGATTCGACTGTCCACGACAAGTGTCGCCATCGATCCGGCCAAAATCCGAAGCGGCTATTCCTATTCCCCCCCCGGCGTCGTGACGCACAGCCTTTCGCTTTACCGCCACGGCAGCGGCGCGCTCGTTTTCGGCGCCGGCACCATTCAATGGTCCTGGGGGCTCGATGCGTATCACGACATTCCCGGTCCAGCCGCCGATCGGCGGATGCAGCAGGCGACCGTGAATCTTTTCGCGGACATGGGGGTGCAGCCGGCGACGCTGCAGGCCGGCCTGGTGCGTGCAACCCGGTCGGCCGACGCCCTGGCCCCGAATCCATAAGCCGCTCGCGACGCGGTCTTCACGGCAAATTCATCCGGCGGTGAACCGCACCGATGATCTCCGTTCCAGGAAGCGACGGCCTCATCCAGCAGGCGCCTGCAGCCCTGATTCCCGTCTGCCCGAACGCCGGCGCGTATTGGAAGCACCCCGCCCACGAAGAAAAATATTTTTGAAGGAGAAGAATCAATGCGGAAATTGATTTTCGGATTGCTGCTGCTGTTCATCCTGCTTCTGTTATCCTGCGCTTCGGAGGAAACCACGACACTGCCCACGCCTCCGAGCGGCACAACCACGGCGTCGACGGAGACGAAGCCGGGGGCGAGCAGCGGCCAGACGGAAAACACATCTTCGGAATCGTCGTCAGACAGTTCGACTTCAGCTGCAACCGGCGCCCCTTCGGCGCCGACTGAAATCACAGCCGTGGCCGACAGCGGCCAGGCCACGATCCAGTGGAAAGCGGTCGCAGGAGCCTCATCCTACAACCTCTACTGGTCGGAGGCGCCCGGCATTTCCAAAACAGCGGGCAAGAAAATCGCAAATGTCTCGAATCCCTATCTTCACTCGGGACTGATCAACGGGATCGCCTATTACTATGCGGTCACGGCGGTAAACGACTTCGGCGAAAGCGGACTGTCCCCCGAGGTGTCCGCCATACCGCGAACCGACCCCGGAGTCGCCCGCATGCGCGTGGTCTGGGTTCAGGACATGGGGGACAATCGGGACGTCTTCGCCCAGGGCGGCAGCCTGCGGCTCATGGGGCTGGACACGGCGGACGGACGGGGCGAACGGGCGATACTGGGCGCGCCGGGGAACTATTCGAAGCCTCTGATCGCGCCCGGGGGTGACCGGGTGGTCTATTCGGACCGGATTCAGAAAAAGGTTTTCGTGGTGAACTGGGACGGCACGGGACAGCGGGAGGTGCTGGGGGGATTTGCGCTGGCGCTCTGGCGGAACCCCGCCGACGGCCGGGAATGGCTCTACTACGGCGCGATGGAGGGAAAGGACGGCAGCGAACACTGTCCGGCGGTCTACCGGACGCCGCTGGACGGTCCGGGAACGCCGGAGCTGATCTGGAACAAGACGCCGGTGAGCGTGCACAGTTTTCAGGTTTCGGCGGACGGCCGGATGGCGGGGGGACTTTT
>CAYWTL010000074.1:0-7356 GCA_964460245.1 uncultured Syntrophaceae bacterium
CGCCTATACCGAGGCGAAATCCAGGACCCACGAGTACCTGACGCCGGAGCACGTCCTGTTCGCGTCGCTCTTTTTCGAATCGCCCCGGGAAATCATCCGGAAATGCGGCGGCGATATTGAAAATATCCAGTCCCGGCTCGAGGATTTTTTCAAGGACAAGATACCCAAGGGTGCCGAAAACAGCGAACCGACACAGAGCATCAGCTTCCAGAAGGTGATGGACCGCGCCGTATACCACACCGCATCCGCCCAGAAGAAGGAACTGGACATCGGCGATCTGCTGATCTCCATCTACGACGAGAAGGAGTCGCATGCGGCCTTTTTCCTCCATAGCGAGGGCGTCACCCGTCTGGATCTGCTGAACTGCATCTCCCACGGCGTTTCCGTCATCCCCGATGAGGCGCCGGGCAAGACATCCCGAAAGGCCGACGCAAAGGAGGACGCAGCGGAACAGACGAGCAAGGTCCTGGCCGCCTTCACGACGGAACTGGTGCAGAAGGCCCGTCAGGGCGATTTGGATCCCCTCATCGGCCGGGAGGACATCATCGAGCGGACGGTCCAGGTTCTCTGCCGCCGCTACAAAAACAATCCTGTCCACATCGGCGAGGCGGGCGTGGGCAAAACGGCCATCACGGAGGGCCTGGCCCAGCGCATCGCACGGGGAACCGTTCCCAAGCCCCTGAAAAGCGCGAAAATCTATTCGCTGGACATGGGGTCCCTGCTGGCCGGAACCCGCTTCCGCGGCGACTTCGAGGAGCGGCTGAAAAAAGTCATTGCCGACCTCAAGAAAATCGAGAATGTGATCCTCTTCATCGACGAGATTCACACAATCGTCGGGGCCGGGGCCGTATCCGGCGGATCCATGGATGCGTCGAACATCCTCAAACCCGCGCTCACCTCCGGCCGAATGCGCTGCATCGGCTCAACGACCTACGAAGAGTACCGGAAATACTTCGACCGCGACCGCGCCCTCTCACGGCGCTTCCAGCCCATCGAAATTCCCGAGCCGACGGTGGACGAAACCTACGAGATCCTTTGCGGCCTGAAAGAACGGTACGAAGCCTTTCATGACGTCGCCTACACCGACGAGGCTCTGCACGCTATCGCCGACCTGTCGGCGAAGCACATCAACGACCGTCACCTTCCCGACAAGGCGATCGACGTGCTGGACGAGGCCGGGGCACGGACCCGACTCTTCCGGAAAGACGATGAAGGGACACTGACGATCACTCCCCGTGAAGTCGAGCGGATCGTGGCAAAGATCTCCCGGGTTCCGGAAAAGTCCGTATCCTTGTCGGAGGTGGCCAGCCTGAAGAACCTCGACCGGGAACTGAAAGCGCAGATCTTCGGGCAGGACGGGGCGATCGACGCGGTCGTGCAGGCCATCCGCCGCTCCCGGGCCGGCTTTCAGAACCAGAACAAGCCGGTAGCATCCCTGCTCTTTGCCGGGCCGACCGGGGTCGGCAAGACGGAGCTGGCCCGCCAGCTCGCTCTGACGATGGGCGTCACCCTGCACCGGTACGACATGTCGGAATACCAGGAAAAGCACACCGTCTCCCGGCTGGTCGGGGCGCCCCCGGGCTACGTCGGCTACGAGGAAGGCGGCCTGCTGACCGAGGCCATCCGCAAGACCCCCCACGCGGTGCTGCTGCTGGACGAGATCGAGAAGGCCCATCCGGACATCTTCAACACCCTCCTGCAGGTCATGGATTATGCCACCCTGACGGACAACAACGGCCGGAAGGCGGATTTCCGCAATGTCGTTATCATCATGACCTCCAACGCCGGCGCCCGGGAAATCGGCAGGGCCCAGGTCGGATTCGGCGAGCGGCGCTTGGGCGGCAGCGTGGTTTCCGAGGCCGTGAAACGCATCTTTGCCCCGGAGTTCAGAAACCGCCTGGACGGCATCGTGCTCTTCAACGCGCTGGACCGGGCGGTGGTCGTGGAAATCGTTAAAAAGCAGATTCGGGAATTCCAGACGCAACTGGCGGGCAAAAACGTCATGCTGAACGTTCCGGACCCTGTTTATGACTGGCTTGCGGGAAAGGGATTCTCCGACGAGTTCGGGGCCCGTGAAATCGAGCGCCTGGTGCAGGACCGGATCAAGAACTTCTTCGTGAACGAGGTCCTCTTCGGCCGGCTGGTCTGTGGCGGGACCGTCACGGCCGACATTGCGGGCGATGAGGTCGTTCTCCGTATCCTGGACAAGGGCTGACCGATGCCCGTCTTCCGGCTGAACAGGCAACTGGCATTTCCACTCGCGGAGATGAGCGAGGGAAACGGGCTGCTCGCCGTCGGCGGCGACCTCTCGACGGAACGGCTGGTGCTGGCTTACCGTCAGGGCATCTTTCCCTGGTACGCGAAGGGCGAGCCCCTCCTGTGGTGGTCGCCGGACCCCCGTTTCGTGCTGTACCCTGAAAAGCTCAAGATCAGCCGGAGCATGCGCCAGACGCTGAAAAAGAACCTTTTTGCGGTGACCTACGACCGGGATTTCCGTGCCGTCATGGCGGGATGCCGGGAGCGCCGGGCGAAGGGAGACGGAACCTGGATCACCGACGAAATGTTCGAAGCCTACGCCCGCCTGCATGAGGAGGGTCTCGCCCATTCGGTGGAGGTCTGGAGCGGCGGTGACCTGGCCGGGGGGCTCTATGGCGTGTCGCTGGGAAAATGCTTTTTCGGGGAATCCATGTTCACGCGGGCGAGCAACGCCTCCAAGGCGGGCTTCATCGCGCTCACCCGGACTCTGCGGCGCCTGGGGTTTGTCCTCATCGACTGCCAGGTCTATACCGACCATCTTCTCAGCCTGGGGGCGGAGATGATCTCCCGACCGCTCTTTCTGGACATCCTCAAAGAGGCCGCGCAGGGGCAAACCTTCAAGGGAAACTGGAGTCAAATGGAGGCGTTTTATGAAAATCATCAGACTGGAGCAAATTGAGAAAACAAGGATGACCATGGAGGGGGCCAAGGATGTCTGGAAGCAGGTCCCCATCTCGGCGGCGGACGGGACGCCCTCGCTCTCGGTTCGCGCCTTCACGATCATGCCCGGCGGACATACGCCCTACCACACCCACCCCTTCGAACACCTGAACTATGTCATCGAGGGCGAAGGGGCACTGGTCACGGCGGAGGGAGAGGAGCATCCCGTGAAAAAGGGCGACTTCGCGCTGGTGCTCCCCGGAGAGAAGCACCAGTACCGGAACAAATCGGCGCAACATCCGATGGTCATGATCTGCGCCGTGCCCAAGGAATACGAGTAACGGCGCCGTATCCCTATTTCGCGCGATCCGGCCCCAGTATCGCCTGCAGGTCCTCGTCGGGCGTCCGGATCGGCATGATGTTGAAATTCCGGACCAGTACGTTCAGCACGTTGGGCGTGATGAACGCCGGCAGGCTGGGACCGAGACGGATGTCCCGAATCCCGAGATGGAGAAGGGTCAAGAGGATGGCGCAGGCCTTCTGCTCGTACCAGGACAGGATCATCGACAGCGGCAAATCGTTCACCCCGCAGGCGAAGGCATCGGCCAGGGCCAGGGCGATCCGAATGGCCGAGTAAGCATCGTTGCACTGGCCGATATCGATGAGCCTTGGGATTCCGTCGATATCCCCCAGCGATTTGTCGAAGAAACGGAACTTCCCGCAGGCCAGAGTCAGGACGACACAGTCCGAAGGCACCTTTTCCACAAACTCGGTGTAGTAATTCCGGCCTGCCTTGGCCCCGTCGCAGCCGCCGACAAGGAAAAAATGCCGGATGGCCCCGTCCTTGACCGCCTGGACGACCTGTCCGGCCACGCCCATGACGGCGCTCCGGCCGAAGCCGACCGTTACGGTTTTTCCGGCCCTGTCTTCGGAAAAGCCGGGCGTGGAAAGCGCCTTTTCAATGACCGGCGTGAAATCCTTATCGCCGACGTGCGCCACCCCCGGCCAGCCCACCAGACCGGTCGTGAAAATGTTTCCCAGATAGGATTCTCCGGGCCTCTGAATGCAGTTGGTGGTCATTACAATGGCGCCCGGAAATTCGGCAAATTCTCTGGCCTGATTCTGCCAGGCCGTCCCGTAGTGACCGTAAAAATGGTCGTATTTTTTCAGCCCCGGATAGCCGTGGCAGGGCAGCATCTCGCCGTGAGTATACACGTAAACGCCCCGACCCCGGCTCTGTTTCAGGATTTCCTCCAGGTCTTTCAGGTCGTGGCCGGAGACCAGGATGGCCTTCCCTTTCTTCACACCCAGCGGAACTGCCGTGGGAACGGGATGCCCGTAGGTCGATGTGTTGGCGGCGTCCAGCAGTTCCATGGCGAGCAGGTTGATCTCCCCGCACCTGAGCACCAGGCCCACCATGTCCTCGAGGCCGGCATTTCGATTCAGCGTCGCGGCCATCGCCTCGTAGATGAACCGGTAAACCCGCTCGTCCATCCGCCCCAGGATGGCCGCATGATCCGCGTAAGCGGCGAGTCCCTTGACGCCGTAAATCAAGATCTGCTGCAGGGACAGAATGTCGGGGTCGATGGCGGGATCGGATCGGATGCCGATCCGCTCGCCCTGGGCAACCAGTCCCTTAAGGCTCTTTTCCGGCACGAACGCCGCCGGCCCTTCGGCATGGGGAAGGCCGAGATCGGTCTTCATCGCATCGCGGTACTGAACGGCCTGAAGGATCATGGGGACAAACCGCTGCGGATCGAAATCCACGTTGGTCAGGGTTGAAAAAATGGCTTCGCACACAAAACGGTCCATGGAGGTATCGGATCGCCCCCGTTTCCCGGCCTCGACCGCGTAAAGCGAGAGGCCCTTGATCGCATGGATAAGCAGGTCCTGAAGCGCCGCGACTTCGGGCGACTTTCCGCACACGCCGCCTTTCGTGCAGCCCTCTCCCCTGGCCGTCTGTTCACACTGGTAGCAAAACATTCGCGTCTCCTTCCTGTTTCTTTCTGTTGCCCGGCGTGCCGGTCCCGGGAAATGCCGTTCCGTCGGTCCGCATTCATGATCGGACACGATTTTAACCGCCGGAAACCGCAGGCGCCTTGACTTAAATCAAATTTTCGAAATAAAGCAGGCCCGGCAGAAGCCGGTGATCCGGGCGCCTCCATTGCGGGTGAAAGTCGGGAGGCGATCCCGAATATCACCCGGCCCGGCGCCGGCGCGCGGGAAGCGAAACGGATCCGTGAAAGCCCGTCATCCTCGCCGTACAATCCCGGAGCCGAGGACCTGGAACAGCGCCTTGGGCAGAATGCGATAGGAGTCCGGTTTCAGTTCATGGTAGGAGATTTTCCCCTCGGCAAAACGCCGGCACAGGTCGTTCGCCGCCGTGCTGCCGCTCATGACCAGATGCCCCATGCGAAGAAAGCCGGGCTTGAAAAATTCCTTTTTCATGGCCGCTGCCCGGCGCAGTTCCCGTACGATTCCCTTTTCCAGTTCCGTTCGATAGCTCTCGATGTCGCCCGCCCGAATGGCCTGCGCTGCCAAGGCAGCCGATTCGAGCGCATGGGCGATTCCTTCCCCGGTAATGGGGTCGCAGAGTCCGGCGGCATCGCCGAGCAAGAGCCAGTTTGTTCCGGCGACCGGTCTGGCATCGAAGGTGCCCGTCCGGAGGCACGGGGCGGCCCAGGCATAACGCCTGTCCAATGCCTGCCCGGGAACGAGCGAATGGATGAAAGCTTTCAGCATCGATTCCGCCTGCCGTACCGAAAAACCACGAGCGGAGCCAGCGATCCCCGCGGATGCGGCGGAGGGCCCGGGGAAAAACCAGAGGTATCCCGCGAGTCCGGACATGAACCGGATCGTGATGCGGGAGGGATGGTCGCCGTCCAGATAGTATCCGACGGAGGCGGCAAGATCCTCTGCCGGGAGCGGTCCGGCAAGTGCTCTGGCGACGGGGCAGTTGAAGCCGCCGGCGCCCACGAGCAGGGGGAACGCATCCCGGCCGTCAAGGAGGAAAAAACCGTCCCGACGCTCGATGGTGCGCACCCGGCGATAAACCACCATTGCACCGGCTTTCAGGGCGGCCCGGCGGAGCTGCTGATCGAATTCCCCTCTGGATACGATGGTAACCGGCTCGGACAGCCGCAGTGCGAATGCCCTGCCTGAAGGGGACCTGGAGGTGATCTGAAACACGGCCCGGCTCGGCGTCGCCGCCCGGACGGACGGCGGCGTCCGTTCCATGGCCCGCGGCGTCAGCCCCCCGCCGCAAGGCTTGGCGCGGTCCGGCGCCGCCTCGTAGAGAACACAGGCAATGCGGGCTTCGGACAGCCGCCGCGCGAGTTCCGCGCCGGCAGGCCCGCCTCCGACAATGCCGACCGGACCAATGCCGTCCATTTCAGGCCTTTTTCCCCTGATAGTGCCGATAGGCCCAGTCGATCAGCGCCAGGAACGTGTCGAAATCCTTTTTCAGGGCATGGGCCATCGGGGGCGTGATGAAATCCCCGTTCTCTTCGCAGAACCGTTCCCTCAGGATTTCCAGCTCCCGTTCGGCGGCATCCATCTCTTCAGGCCGGTTGCTCCTGAACCGCTGCTCGATATACAGGGCCTTCATTTTGATGTCCTGAATCTCATCCAGCTTTCTCATCCGAGAATCCTGACTGCCTCTTCATTTCCGCCAAGGCGCATCCTGCGCCAACACCCGGACTGACGTTTGGCCGATTCATTTCCTGTCACAAACAAAAAGCATTTGTCAACGGGCAAGTCTGCTCAGCAGGGGAGACATTTCCGGATCCGCCGATCGGCAACATTTTTCGCTTAATCTTTTTGCGGAAATGGTTTAAAGAGGAAGCCGGTTTGGGCCCGTACGACAGGAGGGTATGATTTTCCGATGATTGAGTTTTTCAAGATGAGCGGCAGCGGCAACGATTTCATCCTGATCGACAACCGGGGTGAAAACCTGCCCGTCGCGGACGTACGGGAATTCGTGATCAGAACCTGCCGACGCGTGGGATCCGTCGGGGCGGACGGAATGATCCTCATCGAGCCCTCCGACCGGGTCGATTTCCGGTGGCGATTCTTCAACGCCGACGGGTCGGAGGTGGACATGTGCGGCAACGGCGGTCGTTGCGCCGCCCGTTTTGCCGTGCTCAAGGGAATCGCCGGAGAGCGGATGTCCTTTGAGACCGGCGCCGGCATCATCGATGCGGAAGTCCGCGGAAACCGGGTCAAGCTCAGGCTGACCGACCCGCACAGTCTTCGGCTGGATGAAACCATTTCCGTGAACGGGGAGGAAATCACGGTCAGCAGCATCAATACCGGCGTTCCCCATGTGATCCACTACGTGGATGACCTCGACCGCTTCGATGTTTTTCAGACGGGGCGGTCCATTCGCCAGCATGCGCATTACCAGCCGGCCGGAACAAACGCCAATTTCGTAAAAATCAT
>CAYWTL010000074.1:7372-12336 GCA_964460245.1 uncultured Syntrophaceae bacterium
GTCGAGGACGAGACCCTGGCCTGCGGTACCGGATCGGTGGCCGCCGCCCTGATCTCGTGCCGAAAGGGACGGGTGGACTCCCCGGTGGACGTCACCGTGAAAAGCGGAGAGGCCCTTCGAATCCATTTCGGAAAGACCGAAGGCGGTTTTGAGAGGGTCTACCTGGAAGGCGGCGCCGATGTCGTTTACGAGGGCCGCCTCTGGACCGAAGCCGGCCAGGGGGCATGAGAAACCCAAAACAGCACAAGGAAAGGACGAGACTGTGAAGACTGCCGATCGTTTGACGAAGATCCCTCCGTACCTGTTCATGGAATTGCGAAAAAAAATCGCCAGGGCCAGGGCCGAGGGCGTGGACGTCATCAGTCTGGCGATCGGCGATCCCGTGGAGCCGACGCCGGCGGGTATCGTCAAGGAGCTTGCCCACCGGGCCAAGGACCCTGAAAATCATCGCTATCCCACGGATGAGGAAAAGGGAATGCTCCGGTTCCGCCAGGAAGTGGCGCTGTGGTACCATGCCCGCTACGGGGTGTCACTGAGTCCCGAAAGCGAAGTGCTGGGCCTGATCGGCTCCAAGGAGGGGTGTCATCATTTCATCCTCGCCCGGATCAACCCCGGCGACGTGGTCCTGATGACCGATCCCGGCTACCCGGCTTACCGGGCCAGCATTCTCATGGGCGGCGGTGAGCCCTACAACATGCCGATCCGACCGGAAAACGGCTATCTGCCCGTCTTCGAGGACGTCCCGCCGGAAATCGTGAAAAGGGCGCGCGGCATGTTTCTGAACTATCCCAACAATCCCACCGGCGCCTGCGCGACCCGGGAATTTTTTGCCCGTGTGGTCGCCTTTGCAAAAAAGCACGATATCGCCGTGTGCTACGACAATCCCTACAGCGAAATGATTTTCCCCGGACAGGAAAGATTGAGCTTCCTGATGGCCGAAGGGGCGAAAGAGGTGGGCGTGGAGTTGAACTCCCTGTCCAAACCCTACAACATGACAGGCTGGCGGATCGGCATGGCCTGCGGAAATCCGGACCTGATCGCGGCCATCAGCAAGGTCAAGGAGAATACGGATTCCGGCATCTTCAATCCCATCCAGTACGCGGCCATCTATGCCCTGAAGCATGAGGACGAAGCCATCGACCACATGATCGCGATCTATGCGCGACGCCGGGAAATGGTTTTGAAGACCCTGAAAAAAATCGGGCTCGACTTCGATCCCCCCAAGGGAACCTTCTACCTCTGGGTCCCCGCCCCGAAGGGGATGACCTCCCTGGAATTCACGAACCGCCTCTTCGAAAGGACAGCCGTGGTCGTGGCCGCCGGGACAGCTTACGGCCAGCACGGAGAGGGATTCATCCGCATTTCGCTGACCGTTCCGAACGACCGGCTGAGGCTGGCAATGGACCGGATCGAGAGGGAATTCGCCTGATCCAGACGGTGTGCATCATTTGAACCGGTCGACGGCTCGCCGGATCAGGCAGCCCGCCGGCGTTTCGACGGCACGGAGCGCACCCCGGGGACAGATCTCGATGCAGCAGTAGCAGCGGATGCACCGGTCATAATCAAAGTGAAGGGCTCGGCCCGTCAGAGAAATGGCGCGGGCGGGGCAGAACTTCCCGCATTCTCCGCAAAGCGTGCAGACGGAACCGTCCGCGACCGGCCGCTGCACCACATGTCTGCGGATAAACCTCTGCAGCCTGCCCGGACCATAGACCAGCGGTGCAGCGACGGGCAGTTTGAAACCGCCGACAGCCGGAAGGGACCCATCGATCTCCAGTATTCCGCCCGTCAGGCCGAGCGCCCTGGCCGCCCTCAAAGTCGGCAACCTTTGCGGGTCCAAGCCGATCATTCGGCAAACCGCCTCATCAACGGCAAAAGGATCCTCCCCGCCGATCAGAATGCCGAGCGGCCGGGGAGTGCCGCTCTTGCCGGGCCCTTCCCCCTCCATTGCGAGAATGCCGTCCAGAATGGTGAAGGACGGGTGGATCCGTCTGCAGATCTGGACCAGCAGGCGGGCAAACATCTCCCGGTCCACCCCCGCCCGCATGTGCCATTCCGGCTTCCGGAAACCGACGATGCACCCGAACATATTCTTGACCCCGAGGGTCAGCAGCATCTGCCCGTGCGTTTTCAGCTTCGGGAGGTTGATGACGAAATCCGCCGCCAAGGCGTCCGCGGCCATTTCAATCCGGCCGAAAGGGGCTCCCACATCGGTCTTCACGGATTCCCGGAACGGCCGAATCTCTACGTCCAGCCCCTGCAGGGCCGCTCGGATCCCGCCGTCCCGAAGAATCTTTTCAAAGGAGCCGACGGCCGGGCTGTCGGCAACGACCGGTTCGGCGTCCCTCCCCAAAACGTAGGCAACAGCCGCCCGAATGACGGTGGGATGCGTCAGCAGCGCCTGCTCCGGGAATGCCGGGGAGAGGAGGTTCGGCTTGATCAGGACACGGCTTCCCCGCTGAATCCGGTCGCCGCCGAGGACCGTCATCATGTCGCAAAACAGCGGCGTCAGTGCGTCGTCATATTTCGATGGGCGGACAATTACCCGGGACATGGGTCCTCCAGCCTCGAAAACGCCCGGATCGCCGCCTCCAGAAAATCCCTCCGGTGAAACAGGAAAGCCCCGACATGCCCCGTGGCCACCCAATTCAGGCTGGATCCGGCCCAGTGTCGGTGCAGGATGGAAACCGATTCCGGCGGGATGTAGGCGTCTCTCGCCGCCGCGACGAGAAAGACGGCATCCGGTCTGGCGGGAAGGGGATAGCTGCGGATATCCGTCAGGATCAGGATGCTTCTCATGAAATCGATGGCGCGGTCAAAGCCGTCCAGCTGGCGGTTCAGGATGTCCCAGGCCAGATAATTTTTCAGGATACCTTCCGTGAACACGGTGCCGGCCGAGTGAGGGGCGACGCAGGCAGCGATGGCGACCGGTTCGGTTGACAGCGCCCCGATGCGGGCGGCCATGTGCCCTCCCATGCTGATGCCGCAGACGCCGAGCCGTCCGAAGCCGGCCCCGCGCAGCCACAGCAGGAGCGACTGACCCTCTTCGACCGTCGCTCTCCCCATGGTCCAGAGGTCGCTGAAACGGTTCAGCATTTTGCGGTGCTGGTCCGGAGGCCTTCGCCGGCCGTAGAAGGGATTTTCCAGGATCAGGGAGCCGATGCCCCGGCGGGCCAGCGGCAAGCCGAAAACAGTCCTCCGCCGGCCGAATCCCTCGTCGCCGGTCGCGGCCAGGTGGAGGCAGACCGGGATCTCCCGCGGGTTTCCCCTCGGCAGGATGAGTTCGACATAGCCGGTGCGGCTCTCGTCGGGGAATCCCGTTCCCTGAAAGGGGCTTTGGAAAGTACCCTGCCGAATGATCAAATCACTGCGCTTTGAGAAATTGTCCCACTGAATATCCACCGGTTTCGCTTCCGAACGGACAAAGCCCGCGCGAGCAATTTCCTTCAGAAGTTCGAGATCGCCCCATCCCTGCCGGAAAAAGAGCCGTCTGTTAGACTGTCCGGCATAAAGCCGATCGAGAAGGCTGGTCGTCATGAAATCCATACGGGGTCGCACCCGCCGCGTTCAAGAGAATGGGGGGTCAGAGATTGCAGAGCCGGGCCTTTTTGTCAACCGATAATTCCGAATCGGCGGATTCGGCAGAATTCGACCCAATTCGCTCCCCGACGGGATTCGGGACTTGACAGAGCGATAAAAATAATGAAAAGGAATCCTCAAAAAATGGACGGGGTCCGCCGTAAAGGCAGTGATCATCGCGTGAGCATTCCGCGTTAAAAAAATTCACGGGGCATCAGGCCCATGCTTTCATCAACGGCGACGACATGAACTACCATGCCGACGATCTCCTCGATCTCCACCCGGTCTGCGATTTCTGCACCCGCAAAGGGATACCCCGGCGACGAAACCCGTCCAAATGGTGACCGTGCAAGGTCATTGACGCATCCATCGATCCTCTGCGCAACGGTGAAAAACCGGAACCCGGGTACTTTTTCACAAAGGGTCGCAGGGCGATAAAACAGCGGGATTCGGAATGCGGATGATCATTTCCCGGTCAACGGCACCGATACGGCCGTCTGCGGCTGGCGTCACAAGGATCAGCGGGGATCGCCGACCGATTACGCCAGGACCGGACAGCGTAAGATCGGCCTGGGGATGAAGGCCGCCTGCGAGAACACGGGAACCCGCGGCAAGAACCCACCGTCCGAGGATGATCGGATCATCAGCCGTAAAATGAAAGAGAAGTAGGAGAAATCCTGAACTGCCAAGAACCGCCGGACCGGCGGGACCGGCGAACGCGGGAGAGAAGGCCGAACGGGAACGGCCGCCGCATCCCCCCGGAGGGAAGGCATGTATTCAGCAGGCATTGACATCGGATCCATCAGCACCAAGGCCGTCATCATGAAAAGAGGGAAAATTCTCGCCGGCCGGGTCATGTTCACGGGTTACAATGCGGAAAGCGCCGGCAGAAAAGCATTCGACGCCGTCCTTGCGGATCTGCGCATCGGCCGATCGGCCATTGCCCGGATTGTGTCGACCGGTTACGGCCGGAAAAGCCTGGCCATCGCGGACAAAGCGGTCACGGAGATCATGTGTCATGCCGCCGGCGCCCGGTACATCAACCCGCGGATCCGTTCGATCATCGACATCGGCGGCCAGGACAGCAAGGCCATCCTTCTGGACGAGCGCGGCAAGGTTACCAACTTTGCCATGAACGACAAGTGCGCCGCCGGAACGGGACGCTTCCTGGAGGTGATGGCCAGAGCCATGGAGGTGGATCTCGACGAATTCGGCAGGATGTCCCTTCAGGCGGACCAGCCTGCAAAAATCAGCAGCCTCTGCACCGTTTTTGCCGAGTCGGAAATCATCTCCCTGATCGCCAGGGGTGAGAAACGGGAAAACATCATCGCCGGAATCCACGAATCCATCTGTGCGCGGGTGCTGGCCATGGCCAACCGCGTCGG
>CAYWTL010000075.1:0-12284 GCA_964460245.1 uncultured Syntrophaceae bacterium
GTTTCTTCTCGACGCCCAGCGCGGGAACTTTCAGCTCGATCCCGCCGGGCAGCTTCACCGCTAGAAATTCACCAAGCTTGCTCACCGCTTGGGTTGCCTCGGCGGCCACTTTCGCCACCGGCTTCACAACGGCAGGGGGGGCACTGCATGACCGGTACAGGAAGAGCAGCAGTGCAGCCAGAAGGATAAGCGGAATGAATGACTTCCAGGCCGCATAGGGCGCCGGTACGGGCGGCGGGACCGCTTTGGCCGGGCCCGGAAGGCTGGACAGGCCCAGAGCGCCTGCCAGACCGGCGGGTGCGGCATCCTTGAGAAATCCGGACTGGCCTGCCAGCAAGCTCATCAGGCCGGTCGCATTCAGATTCGCCCCCTTCACCGCCTTTCCCAAAAATCCCATCACGGCGGGTACGGCAAGGCCCAACAGGGAGGAAGCAGAGCTTTTCCCGACTCCGCTCGCTCCGCAAATCCAGTCCACCACCTTTGCGACCTTGTCCCCGAAAATCCCGCTCAGCAGGCTTGTGCCGATATTCAAAAAGTTTTTTGTCGCATCGCCGCCCGCATATGCGTTTGACAATCCCTTCAGGGTATCCTCTCCAAAGCCTCCCTTGGCAAGCATGCCCAGGATGTCCGAAGCGCCCTGGGACGTGGAACCCTTGTTGATGAGCGCGCCCAGAACCGCCGGGAATATCGAGCCCAGCGCGGACTTCGTTTTCGTAGAATCTTCACTGACAAATTTCCCAATCTTTCCAATAAGATCATCGCTGAACTCGCTCTTCAATAACTCAAGAATGTTTGTTGCCATCGATTCATCCTCCTTCATTTGTTGTTTTTTTGATGGTTCCCCGATGAAATCTCATCCCCCGATTTTGTCCGAAATGAGTAACGCTCATCTTCCGCACTGATTTGTTGCCCAAGGGACCATTCTGCCGCTGATTTCTTTTAAGCAATTTATGTGCCAATTTGCCTGGAAAAAGAGAGAAGGGAAGGACTTTTGTAAATGCTGACAATGGTATGGATTTTTTGATCAGGGGAAATTCGGGTTGGAGACCTGATTCGGGTTTCCTCATCCCGGCCGTCAGATCCGACGGTTTGCCGTCATATGAGGCGGGCACCCATCGGATATCACGGGGCAGACAGCATCGGTATCTGCCGGCGATATTCGGCGGCCAATGAAATCCGGCCGGCAAGTGTATCCGGGAGCGGTTCAGCCCGCCGGCGGCTACGACTTGAGGGGACGGGCGATGCCGTGTTTTCTGATACGGCCCCTCAGGGTACTCGGATGCAATCCGAGGTAACGGGCGGCCCCTCCGGGTCCTTCGATTTTCCAGCCCGTCTTTTGCAGCGCCTTGAGAATGTGCTCCCGTTCCATCTCGAAAATACTTCCTGTCGTCTCTTTTTTCACGTTTTCGGATGATCCACCAATGGATTGGAAGGGGACTGACAATACCGCTGCGTCACCCAGCCGGAGTTCGGGCCCGTCGCAGACGATCACGGCCCGCTCGATGATATTGATCAACTCCCGCACGTTCCCCGGCCAGGCATAGTTTACGAGCGCCTCCATGGTATCCGCGGGAATCCTGAGGGTATCTTTCCTATAGCTCTTGCAGAATTTTTCCGCATAGAATTCTGCAAGAAGGGGAATATCCTCTTTCCGATCTCTCAAAGGAGGGATGTTGATCGGAAAAACATTGAGCCGGTAATAAAGGTCCCGTCTGAAGCGGCCTTTGCTTATTTCCTCTTCAAGGTCGCGGTTCGTGGATGCGATGACCCGAATGTCAACCTTCACGGGACGGGGGTTTCCGAGACGCTCGAACTCCCCCTCTTCGATGACCTTGAGGATCTTTACCTGAAGATCGAGGGGCATCTCCCCGATCTCGTCGAGAAAGATGGTCCCATGATTGGCCAGTTCGAAGCGGCCGATCTGCAGGGCCGTGGAGCCGGTAAAGGCGCCCTTTTCCCTTCCGAAGAGCTCGCTTTCGATGAGGTTCGCGGACAGGCCTGCGCAGTTCACGTTGACAAGGGGCTTATCTTTTTGATCGCTCATCCTGTGGATCGAGCGCGCGAAGACACCCTTGCCTGTGCCCGTCTCGCCGGACAGGAGCACGGTGGTTTTCGTGCGTGCAACCTGACGGCACATGCGCATGGTGGACCGTATGGCATCGCTTTCCCCGATGACGTCTTTATAGCTGTCCCTCTTCTCCAGATCTATCCGCAGATAGATGTTCTCAGCCTCCAGCTGCTCCTTCATCTTCCGGATCTCTTCGAGGGCATTCCGCAGATCCTCTTCATTGCGCTTCAGATCGGTGACGTCCTGGACCGTGCCCATCATGCGAACCGGCGCGCCGCGATCGTCAAAACTGACCTCGCCCCGTTCGTGCACTGTACACACCTTACCGTCCGGCCGCACGACCCGGTGCTCGATGGAATAGGGCCTGCGCGGATCGGCAAGGGATTGATTCACCGCCTCCACAACGGCTTGTTGGTCATCCGGGTGAATGCGGGCCAGGAAGGCTTCGTAGGTGGCTTCGAACTGCTGCGGCTGCAGGCCGAAGATCCGGAAAACCTCGTCGGACCAATGGAGTTCGCCGGCAGGAACCCACCAGTCCCAGTTTCCCACGTGTCCAATGCGCTGGGCCTCGCGAAGGCGGCTTTCACTTCTTGTAATGGCCTCTTCCGCCCTTTTTATTTGCGTGATGTCCATCATCATTCCTGAAATCACGCCCCCCTCGAGAACCGCATTGATCAGTATGAAGATGGATTCGCCCATCCTTGTCATGCATTCCGCCGAAAATTCGGAAACCCTTCCGGTTTGCTTCAGCATTTCGATGAGGTTTTTTCTGTCCTCAGGGTTGCGATACCGGCCGAATGTTCCTCCGGCTCGCCCCTCTTCCAGGGTTTCATATCCGAACATGCGAAGGCCCGCGCTGTTGGCATACAGCAAATCGCCTTGCAGATTGCTTTGCGTGATTCCCACGAGGGCGGTTTCGACGAGCGTGAGGTACTTCTGATCCGATTCTTTCAGGTTTTTTTGGAGCGCGTTGCTGTGAATGATCAAACCGAGGCGCGCCGCAATCACCTTGAGGAGCTTCTCTTCTTCGTTGAGAAAGGGGGCGCCTGCCCGCGGGACTTCGCCAAAATAACCGGCGCTGAGGGTGCCGATTTCCTTTCCATCCGCCGCGATCGGAGATTCAATGACCCATTGGCAGTCCCTGAAATTCGCGGTTTGCACTGTCAGGGGCCCCATGATGAGGCGCGCACAGACTGCGTCCGGCTGCCGGAAGGCGGGCGGAATTCGGTTGATGATATCCTGCAGGATCTGATCTTGAGGGGCGTCGGGATTGGCGGCTATGGAGGAGATATCAACGAAGCACTCCAGCTCCTTGATGCGCTCTTTGAGCCGATCAACCAGTTTGTCTTCGTTGCCGGTCGAAACCGCGTCCATGAAAGTATCCACAAGTCCGGATTGAAAAACCCAAATACGTCCGATGATGTAGCCCAATTATATAAGTAAAATATCGTTTACGCCATCAAAAAATGGACAGAAAAAGTTTGTCATAATACGGACGCTGATATATGCTTTCGAGGAAGATTGCGGGTGCGCGCAAGCGCCTCATCTGAAAACGGCAGGGCCTTTTCGAAAAGGATCGAAGGGCTCTCCGGCAAGGAGGAAGGATGACCATGACCAGAATTGTCGTTCGTATGATGTGGATTTTTGTTGCGGCGCTGCTGCTTCCGGCCTGTGCCGCCTACAAGCAGCAGGTTGTCCCCTTTAAACTGCCCTCCGCCTACCCGAACGTGACGGAGGTGGCCGACGCCCAGATCGCCGCGCAGGCCTATGAAGACGAGAAGAACGCGGAGGCGGCATTCGGCTTCGACATCCGCGGCGCAGAAATCCTGCCGGTCAAGGTAATCTTCGACAACCGGGGCAGGCACTCCCTGGAAATCGTGGCGAGCCAGACCTTTCTGGTGGATACGGAAAACAATCTCTGGCCCATTCTGGACCAGACGATCGCCTACGATCGGATCGCCCGAATAACGGCATGGAGCAACGTTGCCCCGGAAGGGGCCAAGACCGCCTTTCTGGGCGCCATGGTGGGCGTCATCATCGGGGCCGCCGTCGGGATCGTCTCGGGCGGGAGCGTCGGTGAGGCCCTGGGAAAGGGCGCGGCCATCGGCGCCGCCGCGGGTGCAACGGTAGGCGGGGCCAAGGCGCTGTCGGATCACGACGTGGAGATCCGGGTCCGGGACGATCTGGAAGCGAGGTCCCTGCAAAGCAGACCGATCCCGCCGCAGCAGGTCGCGCACGGCTTTCTCTTCTTTCCCGGGGAAGCGAAAACGATCCGGGAGTTGCGCCTTCAGATCCGGGCGCTGGACACGGGCGTGATTTATCCGCTGACGCTTAGATTCTGATCCCGGTCAGGAGGACTTCCGCTCTTTCAGGGCTTCCTCCTCGAAATTGCCGGCTGTCGCGTCCTTGTCCTGATCAAAATACATGGGATAGTGCTTCCGGAAGGATTCGAGGATGATGTCATAGGGCAGGTCGGCAAAGGGTCCGTGATCGTGGACGTATTCCATGTGCCGGTTCCCGTTGCGGTCGAATTCGTGGAAGATCGCGTCGTGCACGCCATCGAAATCCAGGGGCTTGACGCCGAAGCGCTCACAGAGGGAGAGGTTGAAGGTCGGCGTGGCCTTGACCCAGCGGCCGCCGAGAAACATCTCCGTGTAGCCGTGAAAGATGAACAGGTCCGTCTTCATGATCTCTTTCAGACGTTCGGTGGTCAGATGGTTCCGGACGTCGGCGAAACGGAGCCGGCCCGGAATGCCCAAAACGCGGGCGGCGGCGGCCAGCAGCAGCGCCTTTTCAACGCAGTACCCGGACTTCTTCTCGAGGACCACGCTGGCCTTGAACCGGTCCCGCGCCAGGTCAATGCGATAGGGGTCGTATCGGATCCCGTCGCGGACGGCATTGAAAATGCGGATAGCCCGGTCCACCGGGGTGGCCGCATCTCCCGATGCGTCCCTTGCGAACCGAATGACGGCGGGGTGGTCGCTGTCGATAAAAAAGGTGGGTTGCAGGTATCCGTCAAATTCACCTTTTGTCGCTTCCGCCATGACACACCTCTTCATTTGAATTGAATCCTGGTCGTCTTTTTCTGCCATTTTTTCGATGCCGGTGTCAAATCGAAATTCCCCGGCTGCTTTTGCCGACAGGAATCCCATCCCGAATCCGAGCGCGCCGCGCAGCTCGCGGAAAGATTCCGAGGGGGATTTCAATTGACAGTGTGATGAATTCCATTTAATCTCTGCCCATCGAAGCAGCATGGCGGAAAGGACCGGGGCATGAAAGACAAACTGATGACGGCCGCGCAAGCGGCCGACATGATCAGGGACGGCATCCACCTGGGCGTCGGTGCCGGCATGACCATGAACCCCATGCCCGTCATTAGGGAGGTCATCCGCAGGGGCGTTCGCGGGCTGACGCTCACGCCGGTCCTGACGGGCGGGTACGTGGCCGACCTGATGATCGGCGCCGGGTGCGTGGAGACGATCCAGTTCCCCCAGATCGTCCTCGACGAATTCGGCTTGGCGCCCAGCTTCAGAAGGAAGGCGGAGCGGGGCGAACTGAAGCTTCTGGAGACCATCTGACCGGGATTGCTCCTGGGGCTCCAGGCTGGGGTCCACAACCTGCCCTTCATTCCCGTCTTCGGGTTTATGGGATCGGATTACATGAACATCCGGCCGGACCTGAAGACGGTCAAAGACCCCTACACCGGGATTGAATACGTCGTCGTGCCCCCCATCGCGCCGGACGTGGCCGTCATTCACGCATCCCGGGGCGAGCGCGGCGGCGGCGTGATGACCCGGAGCGACCGGAATGACCGCCTGCTGGCCATGGCAGCGAAGAAAACCATTGCTGTCGTAGAAAAGCTGGTTGAACCGGACCGGCTGCTTCCCGGTCTGCACGAAGTCTACGTGGCTGCGGTCCACATCGACGCCGTGGTACTGGCCCCCGGCGGGGCGCACCCGACCGGCTGCCCGGGTCGCTACGGAATCGACGAAAGCCACATGACCGCCTATGTGGCGGCGGCGAGGGAGGAAGATTCCTTTCGCCGATACATGGAAAGATATATCCTCGCGCCGAAGAACCACAGCGAGTACCTTGCAACCGTGGGGTTCAAAGCCAATGGACAGTAAGGACATCCATCCCTTCGAACGGATGATTGGCGCCATCGCCCGCCTCCTGAGAAACGGCGAACGTGTCGCCACGGGCACACTGTCTCCGGTTCCCGCCGCCGGCTGCTTCCTCGCCAAATGTACCCATGCGCCGGACCTGGAACTGATCGTTTACGGGGACCCGGACATCCGGCTGTCCGAGGGGCTTCACGAGGTTTTCGGGCTGGCCCAGCAGGGGAAGATCGATGTGTTCTTTCTCTCCGGGGTGCAGATCGACCGGCGGGGCGGCATCAACCTGTCCGCCCTGGGCGACTACCGCCGCCCGGCCGTGAGGCTTCCCGGTGGCGCCGGCTCGTCCATGCTCTACGCCATGAGCGGACGGACGATCCTCTTCGCAAACAGCCACACCCCGAAAATCTTCGTCCCAAGGGCCGACTTTGTCAACGCAACCGCCTTCGACGAAGCCGGAATCACTCCCTGGCGCAGGGGCGGGCTGAGCCACGTGGTGACGCCGCTGTGCGTCATGGCATTTGACCGGGACCGCAATCGGATCATCCTCGACTACGTCTATCCCGGCGTCACGGTGGACCGGGTTGTCGAGAATACCGGCTTCGATCTGGCCGTCGGGGAGAGAGACATCCCCGTACTCGATCCGCTCGGCGAGGCGGACCTGGCCGTCATTCGGGGAACGGTTCTGGATAAAATGAGGCAGGTCTATCCGAAGTTCGCCCGAAGCGTGTGGGGCGCATAAACAACCGATACGCTACCCCTTCCCGATTGGAAACTTCGCCGGGGGCGGACCGGATTTTTCACAAGGTCTTCGAGGCGCGGCCGGGACCTTTCCCGGGGATTGCAGTGAAGCCAAAATGGGAGTCGAACCATCCTTGGTCCTTTTCCTGATCACTTTCTTCATCCTCTACGGCAGCCTTCACGGGTACGTCTTCCTCAAAATCAAAGGGGCTTTTCACCCGGCAGCCTCCGCCCAGGTCGTCCTGATCCTGCTGATGGTCTTCCTGGTCCTGACGCCGGTGCTGGTCCGGGTTTCGGAGCGCCTCGGTTATGAGGATTCCGCCTGTGTTCTCTCCTACATCGGCTACATCTGGATGGGCATTCTACTGCTCTTCTTCTTCGCCTCCCTTCTTCTCGACGCGTACCGCCTGCTGATTTACCTGACCGGCCGGTTTACGCGCGGCGACCTGTCGTTTCTGACGCCCTCTCCCCTCCAGATATTCCTCATCCCCATGCTCCTGTCCCTCTTTCTCAACGCGTACGGATACCATGAGGCAAAAAACATCCGGACGGAAGAGGTGACCATCAAAACAGTCAAGATCCCCCAGGGGACCGGCAGAATCCGGATCGTCCAGATCTCGGACGTCCACATCGGCATGATCGTCCGGGGAGACCGCCTGGAAAAAATCGTAGAGAAGGTCAGGCAGGCCGATCCGGACATCCTGGTTTCCACGGGCGATCTCGTGGACGGACAGATCGACAACCTGATGCCGTCCGCACGGCTCTTCGAAGACATTCAGCCGAGATTCGGAAAGTACGCCGTGACGGGAAACCATGAGTTCTACGCGGGCATCGAACAGGCCATGGCCTTTCACCGCAGCGCGGGGTTCCGGGTGCTGCGGGGAGAGGCTGAGACAGCGGCAGGCCTGATCACCATCGCCGGTGTGGACGATCCGGCGGGAGATCGGTTCGGCGTGGATCGAAATCCGACTGAAAAAAAGCTGCTGACGGAACTTCCGCGGGAGCGCTTCACGCTTCTGCTGAAGCACAAACCGGTTCCGGACCGGGAGACGCTCGGACTGTTCGACCTCCAGCTTTCGGGACACACCCACCGGGGACAGATTTTTCCCTTCAGTCTCCTGACCGCGCTCGCCTTCCCCTACCATGCGGGCTATTTCGAGCTGCCGGAGCGTGCCGGCCTGTACGTCAGCCGTGGAAGCGGGACCTGGGGACCACCCGTCCGGTTCCTCGCCGCTCCGGAAGTGACGGTCATCGATCTCATATACCGGGAGGAGAAAAAATGAACCGCCGTGATTTCATGAAGTCGGCCCTGATCACCGGCGCGGCCATCAGCTTGCCCGCCGGCCTGGACCCCGTCCTGACCGCACTTCACGCCGCACAGGGTCCGGACCTGGCGGTGGTCCGGGGAACGCCGCCGGCGCGGATCACGCGGGCCGCAGTCGACGCGCTGGGCGGCATGAGGCGATTCGTTTCCCGGGGCGACGTGGTCGTCGTGAAACCGAATATCGGGTGGGACCGGACACCGGAATACGCCGCCAACACGAACCCCGATGTGGTCGCCGCCGTGGTCCGCCTCTGCCTCGAAGCCGGCGCAAAAAAAGTCAAAGTCTTCGATCATCCGGTGAGCGACGCACGGCGGACCTACAAGCAGAGCGGCATCGCCGACGCGGCCGCGGCCGCGGGGGCCGCCGTCGCCTTCATGGACGACCGGAAATTCAAGGATATGCGGATCAACGGCCTGACTCTGAAAACATGGCCCCTCTACACCGAGGCGATCGAGGCCGATAAGGTAATCAACGTCCCCATTGCCAAAACCCATGGGATTGCCCGGCTGACATTGGGCATGAAAAACTGGATGGGAGTAATGGGCGGCTGGCGGGGCCGGATCCACCAGCGCATCGACGAAAGTCTCGTGGATCTTGCCCGGTTCATCAAACCGGCGCTGACCATCCTCGATGCCGTCCGAATCCTCACGGACAGCGGGCCCCAGGGAGGAGACCTCGCCGACGTGAAACTGCTCAACACCGTCGTGGCCGGAACGGACGCCGTGGCGGTCGATGCCTTCGGCGCGACCCTTTTCGGGATGAAACCCGCCGATCTGGGATGCGTCCGCATCGGCCACCAGACACGGCTGGGCAGCATGGACCTGGCTCGTATGCAAATCAGACGGATCAACCTGTAGCGATGACGAAAATCCGAAGACTCACCCAGGCTGTTTTCCTGCTGATCTTTCTGTGGCTCTTTCTGCAGACCGAGTCCAAGGGAGCCAATGAACTGGGCTACCCCGTCAAAATCTTTCTGGACGCCGACCCGCTGATCTTCATCACCACCTCGCTTTCGACCCGCCAGTTCGACCTCCCCTTTCTGCTCGTCCTTCTCGTCATCGTGACGACGATATTCCTGGGGCGGGTCTTCTGCGGCTGGATCTGTCCGCTGGGCACCCTGCACAACCTGACCGGCGCCCTCAAAAAAAAGCGCCCTTCCGCGAAGCCGCTCAATGCCTACCGCTGGAAATACTATATCCTGATTTTTCTCCTCGTCTCGTCGGTGTTCACCCTGCAGCCGGCCGGCGTCATGGACCCGATGGCTCTTCTGATCCGCTCGCTGTCCCTGGCCGTCTACCCGATGATCCAGTCCGGCACGGCCGGCATCTTCGACACCCTGTACGCCTGGCAGATTCCGATCGTCACGGACGGCTCCGAATGGGTGTACGGCCTTTTGAAGAAGGGATTCCTGTCCTTTCAACAGCCCTTTTTCAACCAGTCGGCTTTCACCGGCCTCGTTTTTCTGGGCATCCTGGCCCTGAACCTTCGGGAGCATCGATTCTGGTGCAAATACCTCTGCCCGCTGGGCGCCCTGCTCGGTCTCCTGTCCCGGTACGCGCTGCTGAACCGGTCCGTCAGCGAGGGCTGCGACGGCTGCGGCGTTTGCCTGAGGGACTGTCAGGGCGCGGCCGGACCGGACCGGAAGGACAAGTGGATCAAGCCGGAATGCCTCGTCTGCATGAACTGTGACGATGCCTGCCCGAAAAATGCGGTCCGGTTCGGCTTTTCCGCAAAAGCGTCCGGGGCGTCCCTGGATCTCGGCCGAAGAAGGGTTATCGGATCCGCACTCGCCGGCGTGATTGCCGTCCCCGCGTTGCGGATCACGCCGCTGAGAAAAGCGGGCTCCTCCGATCCGCAGCTCATCCGCCCGCCCGGGTCCCGGGAAGAAAAGGAATTCCTGAGACGCTGCGTCAAGTGCGGGGAGTGCATGAAGGTGTGCATCACCAACGGACTGCAGCCCGCCATGCTGGAAGCGGACCTGGAGGGCATCTGGTCGCCCGTGCTGGTGCCGCGGATCGGCTACTGCGAGTACCGCTGTACGCTGTGCGGTCAGGTATGCCCGACGGGCGCCATTCGGAAGCTGTCGCTGGAAGAGAAAGCGAAGGTCACGATCGGCCTTGCCATGATCGACAAGGGACGCTGCCTCCCCTTCGCACACGGCATGTCCTGCATCGTCTGCGAGGAGGTATGCCCCACCCCGAAAAAGGCGATCTGGTTCGAAGAGGTTCCGGTCAGAGTCCGGGGCGGGAGGGAGCGGCTCCTGAAACAGCCCCATGTGGACCTGGATCTCTGCATCGGGTGCGGCATCTGCGAGACCAAATGCCCCGTCCTCGGCCGGCCCGCCATCACGGTGACCAGCATCGGGGAATCGCGCTCCCGGGACAACCAGCTTTTGCTCTCCTGATCTTACGGGATCGAGAGAAGCGGAAAGAAGTGTGACCATGCCAGACCACAGGGACGTGAACGGAGCCGCCTCGACCTCTCTGAAGCGGCTTCTCAAATGGATTGTGCAAGCCCGCGACGCCCGCTGGATGTGGGATCTGTTCGGCCCGGTATACAATCGCCACATCCTGGAACCCCTGTCCGATCTGTACGGACAGATCGCCAAAGGCCTCCGCGTCAACAGCCGCGCCCGGATCCTCGACGTTGGCTGCGGACGGGGATACGTCACGCTCCTGCTGGCCGCGCGATTCCCGTCGGCGTCGCTTGCGGGCATCGATTATTCCGCCAACCAGGTCCGCGCGGCGGAACGGCTGCGGAAGCAGAGGAATCTCGCCAATTGCCGTTTCGAGCAGGGAAACGCAATGTCCATTCCCTTTGCCGGCGACCATTTCGACGCCGTCGTCTCGGTCGGTTCCATCAAGCACTGGAAGGAT
The DNA here is from genome assembly GCA_964460245.1 of uncultured Syntrophaceae bacterium. Classification (GTDB taxonomy): domain Bacteria; phylum Desulfobacterota; class Syntrophia; order Syntrophales; family Fen-1087; genus JAXDBM01. The sequence continues at coordinate 11,126 of CAYWTL010000075.1, forward strand.
GCGCGGCTGGGCCTCGGAGAAATCCGCCGTGTGCTCGTTCCGGGCACCTGGGCGATCGTCTCGGAAACGGACAAGGGCGTGTCGGACGCGGATCTGAAGCGCTTCATGCGGCGCTTCCATGTCTGGTTTCTGTGGGATGCGCTCCTGTTCTGGGGGTTGCGGAATGTCGTCTTCGGCGGAAGCTTTACGGAATCGGAAATGGTGGCGATGGCCCACGCCGCCGGTTTCCGCGAGGTCATGACCGACCGGGTGGACGACTGCCCCTATGTCATCGTGAAGGCACGGAAATGACGCCCGGGGATCACTGCGGGAAGATTCTGAAAGACGGTGCGGCCGCCGCGTGGCCGATCTGCCTCGGCTATGCGCCCATCGGCCTTGCCTTCGGCGTCCTGGCGCAGAAGGCCGGTCTCACGCCATGGGAAATCGGCCTCATGTCTCTTCTGGTCTATGCCGGCAGCGCCCAGTTCATCGCCGTTTCCATGATCGAGAGCGGCGCCCAGGCCATTCCCATCCTCCTGACCACCTTCACGATCAACCTTCGCCACCTGCTGATGAGTTCGTCGCTGGCCGTCCATCTTCAGGGCCTCGGCCGGAGCTGGCTCTCCCTTTATGCCTACGGCGTGACGGACGAGAGCTTCGCCCTCAACACGGCCCGCTTCCGCGACGGCGACTGGGACTGGAGACGCGCCCTGGTCCTCAACCATGCCTCGAATTGCGCGTGGATTGCATGCACGGTGATCGGCGGCTACGGCGGGCAATTCATCCCCGCCGGGGCTTTTGGAATCGACTACGCCCTGCCGGCGATGTTCATCTGTCTGCTCGTGATGCAGATCCGGGACAACCTTCACATCGCGATGGCGATGCTCTCCGGTTTGCTGGCCGTCGCCCTGTCCCTGCTCTTCCCGGGAAATATCTATATCGTCGCCGCATCCGTAACCGCCGCCACCGTCGGAATGTTTCTGCGAAAGCGACGGGCCGAAGCTCTTGAAAGCGGGGAGCCGTCTTGAAAACGGACTATCTGCTGCTGGTGCTGGGCATGGGCATCGTGACCTATCTGCCGCGCTGGGTCCCTCTGATTTTCCTGTCGCGACGGCGTCTGCCGGGATGGCTGAAGCAGTGGCTGGATTTCATTCCCGTCGCCGTGCTGAGCGCCCTCATC
>CAYWTL010000076.1:0-11997 GCA_964460245.1 uncultured Syntrophaceae bacterium
GTATCCCTCCATCGCCGCCTGCAGGGCGCAGATCGGGTCCACCTCGGTGACGATCACCCGGGCCCCGAAGCCCCGCATGGACTGGGCGGACCCCTTGCCCACATCCCCGTAACCGCAGACGACCACCACTTTCCCCGCGATCATGATGTCCGTGGCCCGCTTGATGCCGTCGGCCAGGGATTCGCGGCAGCCGTAGAGGTTGTCGAACTTGGACTTGGTCACGGAATCGTTCACGTTGATGGCCGGGAAGAGCAGCTCGCCCGTTCCGGCCATCTGATACAGGCGGTGGACCCCCGTCGTCGTCTCCTCCGATACGCCGCGAATCCTGCCCGCCACGCGACGCCATCGGCCCGGGTCTTTTCTCACGCTGCGCCCGAGGCGTTCCATGACGATCTGCATCTCCTTGTTTTCGGAATCTTTTTTCAGCAGGTCCGGATTCTTCTCCGCCTTGACGCCCTGATGAACAAAGAGGGTCGCGTCGCCGCCGTCATCGACGAGCAGGTCCGGCCCGGAGCCGTCCGGCCAGGTCAGGGCCTGTTCCGTGCACCACCAGTATGCCTCGAGGGTTTCACCTTTCCAGGCGAAGACGGCGGCGGACCCGGCGGCCGCAACCGCGGCGGCGGCATGGTCCTGCGTCGAAAAGATGTTGCAGGATGCCCAGCGAATATCCGCGCCGAGCGCTTTAAGCGTTTCGATCAGCATGGCTGTCTGGATGGTCATGTGCAGGCTGCCCATGATCTGAAGGCCCCTCAGGGGCTTCTTCTCGCCGTATTTCTCCCGAATCGCCATCAGGCCTGGCATTTCATTTTCGGAAAGCTGCATTTCCCGGCGGCCCCAGTCCGCCAGGGACAGATCGGCCACCTTGTATTTCAGAGTCGGGTCCAGCTCGATAAACTTCATCCTTACCTCCTGTCATTCATTTTCCGTTTTGATTTTCCGCGGCACGAAAGCGGCCTCTTCGCGCGACCGCCCGGGCGGATTGACGATGCCGCCGGAGATCACCAGGGTAAAGGCCTCTTCGACGGTCATGTCCATCTGAATCAGGTCTTCCTCCGGAAAAACAATAAAATAACCGGATGTCGGGTTCGGCGTCGTCGGCACATAAACGCTTTGGCACTTTTTCCCCGTCTTCTCCTGAATTTCGTCACCGGGCGTTCCGGTCACGAACGCCACTGTGTAGGCCCCCCGGCGGGGAAATTCAACCAGCACCACTTTTCGAAAGCTTCGGCTCCGGTACATGAACATGCTGTCGACGATCTTCTTGATGGCCGAATGAATGCTCCGGACGACGGGAATCCGGTCGAGCATGCCTTCGCTGAACCGTACGATCCTCCTGCCCACGATGCTCTGGGCCATGAGGCCGCAAGCAAGGATCAGGGCAAGGGTAACCAGAATTCCCAGACCGGGGATGTGAACGCCCAGAAGCGCGTCGGGGTGAAGTTTCGCGGGCATGACGGTCAGCAGACCGTCCATCATGCCGATGAGGAACATGAGGATATAGAGGGTCAGGCCGATCGGAACGGTAACGGCCAGACCCGCTAAAAAGATACGTTTCAGATTGAATTTCAAGGATTCTTCTCCCTCCGCTCCGACATGAGCAGGACCGCTCAACGCCATATCAAACCCCGAGCGGCAATTCAACGGCGATTTTGATGGGATGAGGGATCCAAACGATTGATCCGCCGTCCCGGTCGATAAAAAAAGGGTAAGGCATGAAAACACCTTACCCCGGCAGCGATCGATCGCCCTTCCGGTCAAAAGACCGGCCCGTTGCGGTCGGGCCGGCGACGCCCCTCCCCGAGGGTCAACCGGCTTTCTTGATGCGGTTCCTCGGATCGAGGAGGACGCATTTCGGGGACCAATCCTTGACATCCGCCTCATCCACCATCACGTAAGTGGCGATGATGACGATGTCGTCCTTCGAGGCTTTGCGCGCCGCCGCTCCGTTCAGGCAGATCACGCCGGAGTTTCGCTTTCCGCGAATGGCATATGTCGTAAATCGCTCCCCGTTGCTCACGTTGTAAATGGACACTTTTTCGTAAGGAAGAATATCGGCGGCCTTCATGAGGGTTTCATCGATGGTAATGCTGCCCTCGTAGTGGAGATCGGCATTCGTAACGGTTGCCCGGTGCAGCTTTGACTTCAGCATGAATCGGTTCATGACGGTTCCCCTTCCCGAATGTTGTCCGGCGGGCAGCACCCGCCCGTCGGCTAATTTCCCCGTTAAAGGCTCAGCGGTTCGCCGAAAACGTAATTGTCGATCAGCCGGGTCTTCCCCACCCGGACCGCCATCGCCAGAACGGCTTCCCCCTGCAGCCGGGCCGTGTCCTTCATCGTCGTGGTGTCGCAGATCTGCACGTAATCGATCTTCGTGTGGGCGTGGGATTCAATATGACCCCTCACTTCCCCGATGATCTTGCCCGCGTCCCGCTCCCCACCTTCGTACAGCGCCCTGGCCATCTTGAGGGAACGGCTGAGGCTCAGGGCCGACAACCGCTCCTCGGGGCTCAGGTAGATGTTCCGGGAACTCATGGCCAGACCATCCGGTTCCCGCGTCGTGGGCATGCCGACGATTTCCAGGTCCATGTTCAGGTCCAGGACCATTCGCCGGATGGTCGCCAATTGCTGAAAATCCTTCTTTCCGAAGACAGCCGCGTGGGGCTTGACCAGATTAAAGAGCTTGGCACAAACCGTCGCCACGCCACGGAAATGGCCGGGCCGGGACAGTCCGCAAAGGTTGTCGGTCACGTTTTCGACGGTGACGTAGGTCTGATAATGGGGCGGATACATCTCTGTGTTTGGCGGACAGAAGATCACATCCACGCCCACCCCCTCGGCCATGGAACGGTCCCGCTCGAAATCCCGGGGATATTGCTCGAAATCCTCGCTGGGGCCGAATTGAGTCGGATTGACGTAGATGCTCACGACCAGGCAGTCTCCCCGTCGCCGGCCTTCCCGCATGAGATTGAGGTGCCCCTCGTGGAAATACCCCATGGTGGGAACGAAGGTCACGATTTTCCCCTCTTTTCTCAGGGATTCCGAGAAGTCCTGCATTTCCCTTGCGGACTCGATAATCTTCATTTTCCGTTGACCTTTCCCTCGCAAAAAAAAAGCCTCACCGTCCTGAGACGGGAGGCTTTTGAAGTTTCACACCGCAGTCTTTCCTTCCCTTCCGTCTCAGTCCGCAACCGGATCCAAGCGGTTGCCGCCCCCGTAACAGAAGCGGGCGGGGCTGTCAAGGTTTTTTTTCGTCGGAACGAGCCGGCGCGCCAGCAAACCGAATTCCTCCGCGCTCAGGGTTTCGGCTCTTCTACGCCCGTCGATGCCGGTCTCCCGAAGGATCGACACAAGCGCTTTTTCATCCGCACCGGGCCACCGGACGGGGCGCAGGTTGTTCAGAAGCGTCTTGCGTCTCCTGGAAAAGGCGGTCCGGACGAGGGACCGGAATGCGTCATCATCCACAAGTGCGACCAGCGGCTCCTCCCGCATGCTCAATTCGAAAACGGAAGAGTCCACCCTCGGCTCGGGGTAAAAACATCTGCCCGGCACATCCATCAGGCGCCGGGTCCGGCAGTACATGGAAACCATCACCGAGGGGATCCCGTAATCCTTGGTCCCCGGAGCGGCCGTGATTCGGTCCACGACCTCCTTCTGCAGCATGAGGACCCCCATCGAAACGACACGCCGGAAATCCAGCAGGCGGAACAGGATCGGCGAGGAGATCTGATAGGGCAGGTTGCCGACGACCTTGACCTTTTCCGGGTGACGATCGGAACAGGCGGATGCAAAATCATATTCAAGGACATCCATCTCGACGATGTCGACATTCTTCCGTCCTCGAAGGCGCTCCTTCAGAATTCCGGCAAGGAGCGGATCGACCTCGATGGCAATCACCCGTCCGGCCCGGTCCGCCATGATCTCCGTCATGATTCCCAGGCCGGCGCCGATCTCGATCACGGTCTCGCTGCTGCAAATGCCGGCGGCGTCCACGATCTTGCGAAGCACGTTCGGATCCTTCAAGAAGGCCTGACCCAGCCGCTTCAGCGGATGAATGCCGTGCTCTCTCAGGATTTTGGCGGGCGTGATCATGTCCGGTCTCTTTCTCTCAGGGAACGGAGAACCCGGTACGTGATGAAGTAGGCCGGCACGGCAAACAGCGGCGCCATGACCAGTCCTCCCGTCAGGAGCGGCAGGAGCACGTGCCAACCCATGCTGAAGACGCTTCGAATCGAGTAATCCGCCAGGGCCGGGCCGCCCGGGTTCATGCCGAGGAGATATTTTCCCAGTTCATACTGTCCGAGATAAAAGAGGGGGATTGTGACCGGGTTGGAAATCAGCCAGGAGCCGAGATAGGCCGATGTCAGGTTGTGCTTCCAGATCAGGCCGAACAGGATGATCAGCGCGGTGTGAAAGGGGATGGTCGGAGTCACGCCGACAAAAATCCCGACGGCCATTCCCATGGCGATGGCGCGGGGTTCGCCCTTCAGGCTGATGAAACGGTCATGAAACCTTTGAATTCGCTTTTTCAGCATCGCGATCCGACGGGAAGCGAATCCAGGGGCCAGCGGGAAACCGCATTGAGATCCCAGCCGTCCCGACTGCCCCGGCTCAGCAGATGATCGCCGACGACGGCGATCATCGCCGCGTTGTCCGTGCACAGACCCATCGGCGGGATGAAGATCTCGAAGCCGCGGGATTGCCCTTCCGCAAGGAACTTCTCCCGGAGCCTGCTGTTGGCCGCGACGCCACCGCAGACCACGACCCGCGACGCATGAATCCGCTGGGCCGCGGCAAGCGTCTTTTCCACCAGCACTTCCACGATCGCCTCCTGGTAGCCCGCAACGACATGGGGCAGCTCGGCCGCCGGGAACGGACATCCCCTCTTTTTGAGCATCGTCAGCAGGGACGTCTTGACGCCGCTGAAGCTGAAGTCGGGGCTGTCCTTCATGGCCCGGGGAAAAAGCACCCGGTCCCGGTCCCCCTCTTTTGCCATCCGGTCGATCACGACGCCGCCGGGGTAGCCGATATCCAGGAGTTTCGCCGCCTTGTCGAAGGCCTCCCCCGCCGCATCGTCGCGGGTCTGCCCCAGGAGCGTAAAATCCTGAAAGTCCCGGACCAGATAAACGTTGGTGTGCCCTCCGGATACCACCAGCGCGACAAAGGGAAATTCCGGCTTCTGATCGGTCAGGAAAACGGACGCGACGTGGCCTTCCAGATGATTCACCCCGACGAAGGGAATGCCGCCCGCAAAAGCCATGGCCTTGGCCGCGGAGAGTCCCACCAGCAGGGACCCGACCAGCCCGGGGCCCCGCGTAACGGCGATGCCCTGGATGTCGTTCAGGGAAACGGCGGCCTCGTCGAGCGCCTGAAGGATGACCGGGACCACGGCCTCGATGTGCTTGCGGGATGCGATCTCCGGTACGATGCCCCCGTACCGGCTGTGGATCCGGATCTGCGAGGCGATGACATTGGACAAAAGCCTTTCCCCGTCACGCACCACCGCGGCCGCCGTCTCGTCGCAGGACGATTCAATCCCCAAAACCAGCATCGTTATCCCCTTTTTTCCTTTTCCTTTTACAAAAAAGCGGAATGTATATATAAAAGCCCCGGAAATTTGTAAATACGCTTTTGAAAGAAGAGCCGATGGAAATTTCGACAGACTTTCTGGTGCTGGGCAGCGGCATTGCCGGACTCAGCTTCGCGATCCGGGCCGCCGAACTCGGCACCGTCGCCATCGTCACCAAGAAGGAGCAGTTCGAGTCGAACACCAACTACGCCCAGGGCGGGATTGCAGCCGTTCATGACCGCCTCGACTCCTTCGAGGATCACATTGCCGACACGCTCGTCTGCGGGGCCGGCCTCTGCCATGAGGATGTCGTCCGGTTCGTCGTCTCGGAAGGACCGGCTCGGATCGCGGAGCTGGTGTCCTGGGGCGTCGAATTCACCCGGTCCGAGCAGGGGGATTCTTCCGTCTATGACCTCGGCCGCGAGGGCGGCCATTCCCGGCGGCGCGTGCTTCACGCGAAAGACCTCACCGGCCGGGAAATCGAACGGGCGCTGATCGAAAAGACCCGTCTGAAACCCAACATCACCACCTATGAAAATCATTTCGCCATCGACCTGATCCTGAAATCCAACCTTGCCGGCCGGAAAAAAACGGAGTCCGATCACTGCCTCGGGGCATACGTCCTGGACATTCTCAACGGTGAAATCCACACTTTCCGGGCAAAATTCGTCGTCCTGTCGACCGGCGGGGCCGGCAAGGTCTACCTCATCACGACCAATCCCGACATCGCCACCGGCGACGGAATCGCGATGGCCTATCGGGCGGGCGCACGAATCGCCAACATGGAATTCATGCAGTTTCACCCGACCTGCCTGTACCATCCGGATGCCAAAGCGTTCCTGATCAGCGAGGCCGTCCGGGGCGAGGGGGGAATCCTGAAGCTGAAAAACGGCAGCACCTTCATGGAAAGATATCACCCCATGAAAAGCCTGGCACCGCGGGACATCGTGGCCAAGGCGATCGACCGGGAGCTGAAAAAGTCGGGGGACGATTATGTGCTCCTGGACATCCGCCACAAGGACCGCGATACCATCATCCGGCGGTTCCCCAACATCTACCATCAGTGCCTGAAATACGGAATCGACATCACGAAGGACCCGATCCCCGTCGTCCCGGCGGCCCATTACCTGTGCGGAGGCGTTGCGGTCAGCGCCTGCGGAGAAACATCCATCGAGCGCCTCTTTGCCTGCGGGGAGGTTTCCTGCACCGGTCTTCACGGCGCCAACCGGCTGGCCAGCAACTCGCTGCTGGAGGCAGTGGTCTTTTCCCATCGCGCCTTCTCGAAAATCGCGGACCGCTTCCGGGACGTCGCGGACGACCGCACCTCCATCCCCACGTGGGATCCCAGGGGCGCGACGGAAAGCGACGAGTCCATCGTCGTTTCCCACAACTGGGAGGAAATCCGGCTGTGCATGTCGAACTACGTGGGGATCGTCCGGTCCAACAAGCGGCTGGACCGCGCGGAAAGGCGGATTGAAATGATCAGCCGGGAGATCGACGAATACTACCGGAATTTCATCATTACCCGGGACCTCCTGGAGTTGCGAAACATCGCCACCGTGGCGCGGCTGATCATCCGCTGCGCCAGAATGAGAAAGGAAAGCCGCGGCCTGCACTACAACCTGGACTATCCGGACAGAGACGACCGCAACTGGCTTCGGGACACGATCGTCCAGCGGATCCATGCCGCCGCGGACAGCCCGACGGGCGTCAACATCTGACGGAGCGGAGCGGCCCACTCCCCGAAGCCCGGCGCAGCCGATGCTCCCATCCGCAATCGCGGATCGAATGGACCGCAATTACTTCCGCACCTTCCGAACCCGGAAGACCCGGTCAAAAATGGAATCGATATTTTTCAGAAAATGCTCGACGCGAAACAGCCCGTCAAGATCTGGACCGCGCAGAAAGCTCATGACCTCCCGGTCCTTCCGGAGCAGCGACTGGAACGCGATTCCCCGCTCCCAGGATTTCATGGCATTTCTCTGGACGACGGCATACGCCGCCTCCCGGGACATCCCCCGTTCGATCAGCTTCAGCAGCACCATTTGGGAAAAGATGACGCCGTGCGTCATGTTCAGGTTGCTCCGCATGCGGTCGGGATAAACGATCAGTTGATCCATCATCCCCGTGAACCGGCTCAGCATAAAATCAAGAAGGATGGTCGCATCGGGACCGATCACCCGCTCCACGGAGGAATGGCTGATATCCCGCTCATGCCAGAGGGCGACATTTTCGAGCGCGGCTAGGGCATAGGCGCGCATGAGGCGGGAAAGGCCGGAGAGATTTTCCGACAGGACCGGATTGCGCTTGTGCGGCATGGCCGAAGAGCCCTTCTGCCCGGGCGAAAAAAACTCCTCCGCCTCCCGGACTTCCGTCCGCTGGAGAAGCCGGATCTCCTGGGCATACTTGTCGATGCACGATGCGATGATGGCCAGCGTGGAAAAAAATTCCGCGTGCCGATCCCGCTGCACGATCTGGGACGATACCGGCGCGGGCTTCAGGCCCAGCTTCCGGCATACATAGGTTTCGACACCGGGATCCACGAAGGAGAAGGTCCCGACCGCGCCGGCAATCTTCCCGTAGCTGACCGTTTCCCGGGCCCGGACCAGCCGCTCCCGGTTTCTCTGCGTCTCCTGATGCCACAGGGCCATCTTGAGGCCGAAGGTGATCGGTTCCGCATGAACGCCGTGGGATCGGCCGATCATCACCGTCTTTTTGTAGGCAAAGGCCTTCTTTCTGAGCACTTCGAGAAGCCGGTCCAGATCTTCAATCAGGATGCCCGCCGCCTCTCTCAGAAGAAGCGCAAGAGACGTATCCAGGACATCGGAGGAGGTAAGCCCCATATGGATGAAGCGGCCGTCTTCACCGACCTTTTCCGTCACGGAGGTCAGAAAGGCGATCACGTCATGCTTCGTCGTCTTCTCGATTTCGTCGATCCGAGCCACATCGAAGCCCGCCCTGGATTTGATCCTTCGAAGCGACGCTGCGGGGATCTCTCCCCTTCGGGCCATGGCCTCACAGGCGCGGATCTCGATATCCAGCCATGTCCGGTAGCGGTTCTCCGGACTCCAGACGGCGGTCATCCTCTCCCGGGAATATCTTGGAATCAACGTCCCCCTCCTGCAATCATGACGACGGGCCTTACCGGAACCTCCGCAGCACATGTTCGGCACGCGATGAAAATCTCTTTTGCATCCGCCACGCGATTCAACATCCGCCGCTTCGTGTCTTCGTCGGGATCATCCTCCGTTCCCTTCACTTTCGCGGATAGCCTACGGACTGCGCCAGGACGATTTTCTGATCGGGCCTGAGCCTCATGACGCCGGCCAGCGCGTTCCGGTCGATGCTTCCCCGGACGACGGTGGCCAGTCCTTCGGATGCGCAGTAGAGATAGACGTTCTGGCTGATAAAGCCCGCATCTGCAGCGGCATAGAAATCCCGGTCCTCCGCGCTCGTCTTCCCCATTTTCGCGTAATCGGCCACAAAAATCAGATTGACCGGCGCCTCGCCGACGTAGGCCTGCTGCCCCGTCCGGGCGCGGATGTCCTCCTTCAAGACCGGAATCAACTGGCGCGCCCGGACATCATACAGATAAAGGCCCTCCGCCGTGGCCACATAGATATCGATCTCGTGCTGGTTCATCGCCGAGGGCGCCGTCCGCCCCCCCGATTCCGGCCGGTTGATCCCGTTGGCCGCCCAGAGCAGGTTCGACAGGACCCGGTTCGGCAATTTTTTCGGATTGAAGGCGCGGACGGACTTTCTCTCCTTGAGGACATGCATCAGGGGCCTCCCCGTGTCCAGCTGCATCGGCATCAGGCGAATCCGCTTGAGATCCTCGGAGAACGCAGGAGAGCCGCAGACACAGGTCAACAAACCCAGGAGGACGACGGGTAAAAGGATTCGAATCTTCATGGCAGATGGAACCACCGGGCCTTTCACCGGACGGGCTCGACGACCGCCGTGGCCGGCTGATCCATCCGCATCGCCTCCCGAATCGCCCTTTCCTTCTGGGTGATGATGTCGTCACGCTTCAGAATGTAGTAAAGCGACAGATCGTTGTCCCCGACCGCGTAATAGGCTCTGCTGCAATTGATGTAGGCGTCCGTGTAGGACGGGGCGATATGGATGGCCTTCTTGTATTCCTCGATGGCCTCCGCATAATACCCCTTCTCCGTGTACTCGAGGCCGGTCTCATTATGGATTTTTGCCTGTTCGCCGATCTCCAGTTTAAAGCCCGGGCACCCCGTCATCTGCGCCGACGGGACCGTTGCACAGGCGACAACCATTGCGCATGCAAACAGAATGATTGGCAGACACGTCCGGAATCCGTTTTTCTCCATGTCCCTCTCTCCTTTCTCTGGTTTGGCCGCCAAACAAGATAATCGAACCGTTGGCTCATCCTTTAGCATAGTTGCCGGCTGCAGCACAATAAAATGGTTGTGCAAGAGCGGCGAAAGTATTTCGCGCCACCCTCAAGCGATTGACAACGGATGCGGCGAACGTTATGGTGTGGAAAACCAAGGAGGAGCGCCATGAACAGCATTCGCGAATTCAGAAAGCCGGAGTATGACGTGGCCCCCGTATTTTTGAACCGCTGGTCTCCCCGCGCCATGTCCGGTGAAGGCATCGGCGACGAAGAGCTGATGTCGCTGTTCGAAGCCGCCCGATGGGCGCCCAGCGCCAACAACAACCAGCCCTGGCGCTTTGTTTTTGCCCGAAGAGACACGCCTCACTGGCAGCCCTTTCTCGACCTGCTCGTCGAGCTGAACCGGGCATGGGCGGTCCGTGCGGCGGTCCTGGTGGTTGTGGTTTCAAAGACGACCTTCGACCACAATGGAAAATTCTCAAGGACGCACAGCTATGACGCCGGCGCCGCGTGGGAAAATCTTGCGCTCCAGGGATCGCTGAAGGGGCTTGTGGTGCACGGCATGCAGGGTTTCGATTACGATCAGGCCAGGGAACTGCTCAAGGTTCCCGACGGTTACCAGGTCGAGGCCATGGCGGCCATTGGAAGACCCGGTGCGCCGGAGTCGCTGCCGGAAAAATACCGAAAACGGGAATTTCCGTCGGACCGGAAAAAATTGTCGGAGATCGCCATGGAAGGATTCTTCAAGGATCGGGAGTTTGCCCATGACCGATAGCGCGTCGGCGTTCTGGAGAGAGAAGCTGGTTTTGCCCGAAGCGGTTCTCGAGAAGATCGAGCCGGGCATGAGCATCTTTTTGAGCACGGGGGTGGCAGAGCCCCGCACGCTGGTCCGGAGCCTCACGGGCGCGAATCTCCCCAACCTCAACGACCTGGAGCTTCTCCAGCTGGTCAGCCTGGGCGACGCCCTGACCTTCCGCGAGGCGTCCCCGGCGGGGCGGTTCCGGCTGAAGACCTTCTTTTCCGGCTGGATGGCCGGCGACGCCATCACGTCCGGCTCCGTGGACCTCATCCCCAGCCGGATTTCCCGCATTCCCCGGCTGGTCGAATCGGGGGCGATTCGGGTGGACGCGGCGTTCGTGCAGATCACGCCGCCCGACGCCTCGGGGTATGCCAGCCTGGGGGTAGCCGTGGACGCAGCCCGGTACGCCATGGAGCGGGCCGCGTTGGTGGTGGGGGAGATCAACGCGCGGGTCCCGCGGACGATGGGCAACACCTTTGTCCACGTGGACCAGTTTCACTTTCTGGTCGAGGCGACGGAGCCGCCCATCTATTTTCCCCGCTGGCCCGTGGACGGGGTCCTGGACCGGGTGGCCGCGCAGGTCGCCTCGGTGATCGAGGACGGCAGCTGCATTTCATTCTACAACGGCCCCCTGTTCGAGGCGCTGGGGCGTCACCTGAGGCGGAAGCGGGACCTGGGGGTGCACACCTTCTTTTTCACGGACGCCCTGATGGACCTGGTGCGGTGCGGGGCCGTCACCAACCGGATGAAGGGCTATTTTCAGGGAAAATGCCTGACCTCCTACGCCCAGGGGACGGAGGCGCTCATGGCGTGGCTCGATCAGAACCCGCTGGTCGAGTTTCAGGGGATCGATCTCGTTTCCGACCGGCGGCGGATCAGCCTGAACGACCGGATGGTGGTCGTGATTCCGGCGCGCAAGGTGGACCTGACGGGCAACGTGGCCCTGCAGATGGGCCGGGGGAACGTCACCGGCAGTCCCGGGCAGGCGCAGGAGTATTTTGCCGGCGCGGAGTACTCGCGGGGGGGGCGGTCGCTGGTCGCCCTGCCGAGCCGGAACCTGCGGGGCGAGCCGAACCTTCTGGTTTCCGTGGCGGACTATCCGAACCAGTTCACCAACCGGGAGTCGCTCGACCTGATCGTCACGGATTACGGGATTGCCTCGCTGGTCGGCCGCACGGTGCGGGAGCGGGCCCAGGCCCTGATCGACATCGCCCATCCCGGCGACCGGGCGGAGCTGGTCGAGCAGGCGAAGCGGGCGAACCTTCT
>CAYWTL010000077.1:0-3411 GCA_964460245.1 uncultured Syntrophaceae bacterium
TGATCTTCGGGGACGTCCTGGTCCGGGTGGATCCGAACTACCGGCTGGACATGCACATCGATACCGATGAGGCCAACGCCGCGGAGATTTCGGCCGGGGCCGAGGGCGTCATCGAGTCCATTCAGCACCGGCAGTACATGTAGCGCGCCGTCCGTTCGGACCGCTCCGCCTGTATTCGCGCCGCGAGCCGAACCACGCCCCGGCTTTCATTGAAACGGATCGAAAGAAGGCAAACGAATGACCCGGAAAATACTTGTGACCGGGAATCTGCCCGGGGAAGTCATGAGCCCGCTGAGGGAAAGGTACGAAGTCGAGGCGCACGCCAAAGACCGGCCCATGGATCGCCAGCAGCTCCTGTCGCGCATCGGGGACCAGGACGGCCTTCTTTGCATGATCACCGATGCCGTCGATGAGGAGCTGCTCGGCCGGGCCTCCCGCCTGAAGATGATCGCCAACATGGGCGTGGGGTACAACCACATCGACGTGGCCGCGGCCACGCGGCGCGGCATCCCCGTTTCCAACACGCCGGGCGTGCTGACGGACGCGACGGCAGACCTCGCCTTTACGCTCATCCTCGCCGTCGCACGCCGGGTCGTGGAAGGCGACAGGCAGGTGCGGTCGGGCGAATTCCAGCTCTGGGCGCCTTTTCTGTTTCTGGGCCGGGAGGTGTCGGGCAAGACCCTCGGCATCGTCGGCTTCGGCCGCATCGGCCGGGCGGTGGCCCGTAGGGCCCGGGGGTTCAATATTCGGGTTCTCTACCACAGCCGCAACCGCCTGACGTCCGCCGAGGAAAGAGAATCCTGCGCCGAATATGCCGATTTGAACACGCTGCTGAGGCAGTCCGACTTCGTATCGCTCCACGTTCCCCTGACGGAAGACACCCGGCGCCTGATCGGCGCGGCGGAGCTGTCCCGAATGAAGCCGACCGCGTACCTCATCAACACGGCCCGCGGGCCCGTGGTGGACGAGAAGGCGCTGCTGGCGGCCCTGCAAAAGGGCGCGATCGCCGGGGCCGGCCTGGATGTCTACGAGAACGAACCGGCTCTGACGCCCGGCCTTGCGGAGTTGTCCAATGTCGTCCTTCTGCCCCATGTGGGGAGCGCGACGCTGGAAACACGCGCCGCCATGGCCGCCATGGCGGTGCGGAACCTGATCGCCGGGCTCAGCGGTCAGCGGCCGCCGAACCTGGTCAACCCGGAAGTCCTGCCCGCTGACCCCTGAACGGATGGACCACCCCGACCCTCCCGAGCAATCGGCGTACAGCTTGGCCGCCCGCGATCGCTTTTCAGGGATTTCGCGAAGCGCTCCGCTCAGGTCCGGCGGCGCAGGACCGCCCCGAAAAACCCGTCCGTTCCGTGCAGGTCAGGCCGCGTCTTGAAGAAGCCCTCCGCACTCCTCATCCCCGGCGGGATGGAATCCGGCAGGCCCGCCGACTGAAAATCCCCGCGGCGGCAAAGGAAATCAGAAATCACATCCTCGTTTTCCTCCGGCAGGATCGTGCAGGTGCTGTAAACGAGAATCCCGCCCGGCTTGAGCAGATCGGCCGCCCTTTCGAGAAGCCTTCCCTGCAGCGACGCATTCCGCTCCACCTCCGCGGGCGCGAGGCGCCACCTGATTTCGGGGTTCCGCCGCAGCGTACCCAGACCCGAACAGGGAACGTCGAGCAGAACCCGGTCGAAGCCGCCCTCCTTCGGATCGTCCCGCTCCTCCGTCAGGTCCCGGACGGCGGCCTTCACGATGCCGATGCCCAGCCGCTTCATGTTGCCGTCCAGGGCCTTCAGCTTCTCGCCGCTGAGGTCAAAAGCCGCAATCGATCCCCGGTTCCCCATCCGTTCGGCCAGGTGGGATGTCTTCACCCCGGCGCCGGCGCAGGCGTCCAGGATGCGCTCCCCCCGCTGCGGGTCGACCAGGCAGGCGACAAGCTGCGAGGCCTCGTCCTGGATCTGGATGCGCCCTTCCCGCCAGCTCTCCGTTTCCCGCAAGGCCGCCCCGTGGCCGGAAAGGACGATGCCGTCCGCGGAATGGGCGGTTTCCCGCGCATCGAAGCCGTCGCGCACCAAGTCCTCCAGAACTTTCGCACGGGACGCCTTGAGCCGGTTGACGCGGACGGTCGCGGGCGGAATTTCATTGTCGGCCCGGCAGAGGGCCAGCGCCCCCTCGACGCCGAACAGCCCGATCCAGCGCCTCACAAGCCAGAGCGGGTGGGAATGAACCTGCGAGATGTGGGCTTCCGGATCCTCCGACAGACCGGGTTCGGCGGCAGTCCCCTTCTGGCGGAGGGCGTTGCGGAGAATGGCGTTGACCAGGCCGGCGCCCGCCGGGTGGGAGCGCTTCGCGATCTTGACGGCCTCGTCCACGACGGCGAATCCGGGAATCCGATCCATGAAGAGGAGCTGGTAGAGGGCCGTCCGCAGGATGTTCTTCACACCCGTTTCCATCGCGCCCATGTCCCCCCGGTAGAGTCGCGCGATGATCCCGTCGATCCGGCCCCGCATCCTCAGGGTGCCGTAGACGAGCTGGGTGAGGAGCCGCCGGTCCCGGTCATTCGCGAGGATGTTTCGGGAAAGGCACCGGTCCAGCAGGGGCTCGGCAAAGAGCCCGGCCCGGTCGACCCGGTTCAGGATCGCCACGGCCAGGCTGCGGGGCGTCTCTTTCATTCCTGCACAATGGCCACCGGCCGGACCCAGCCCGCCGAGGCTTTCCGGATCTTGACGGGAAAGCAGCAAACCGTGAAGCCGTGCGGCCGGCCGATCGCGGACAGGTTGGCCATTTTCTCCATATGGCAGTAGCCGGTCTCGATGCCCGCGAAATGGGCCTCCCAGACGACCTTGGGATCCCCTTTTTCCCGGAACTCGCGGGCCAGGTAGGGCAGCGGCCGATCCCAACTCCAAGCGTCGATCCCGACCACCCGCACGCCTCTCTCCGTGAGAAAAAGGGTGCTTTCCCGGTCCATTCCGGCCCCCTTGACCAGGTACTCCGGCTTCCCCCAGAAGGCGTCGGCGCCAGTCTGGACGAGGACGATGTCCAGCGGCCGGATCTCGTAGCGGATCCGATCCAGCTCCTGCTGAACATCCTGTGCGGTGATCCGCTCGCCGTCCGCCTTGTGGCGGAAATCGAGCAGGACCCCGTTCCCCATGCACCATTCGAGGGGAATCTCGTCGATCGTCGCCGCCTGCTTTCCCCGGTCCATCGTCGGGTGATAGTGATAGGGCGCGTCGAGATGGGTGCCGCTGTGGGTGCACAGGGTCAGAAACTCGACGGCCCAGCCGACGCCTCCGGGAAGCTGGTCGGCTTTCAGCCCCGGAAAGAATTCCAGCATGGAGGCCGTCCCCATGGCGTGGTCGATGTAATCCACCCGGGGGATCATCATGGGGGGATCGCTGGGAAGCCCCGCCTCGATGCCGATGCTCA
>CAYWTL010000077.1:3511-11580 GCA_964460245.1 uncultured Syntrophaceae bacterium
GCCGGACGATCTCCGCGGCGCCCCGGCTCCAGTCGATCCGGCCGTCCTCCTTTTTCAGCCGCGGCGCAAACGTGGCCGCGGCATGGTCCTGAGGGATCCGCCGAACCTTGCCGTCCTCGATCATTCGAATGGTCTTCAAGAGCAGTTCTGCCCCAATCTGTGCCAGGCGGTCATGGAGTTCGCCGAAGGTCTCGCCGGGGCCCACGGGCGTCTCCTCCTGGAGCAGGATGTCCCCGGAATCCATGCCCTCGTCCATCCGCATGATCGTCACGCCGGTCCGCGTCTCGCCTTGAATGATGGTCCAGTTGAGCGGCGCCGCTCCACGGTATTTCGGGAGCAGCGAAGGGTGGACATTGATGCAGCCCAGCGGCGGGAGATCGAGCATCTCCCTCGGCAGGAGCTGTCCGAAGGCGGCCACGGCAACCAGGTCCGGCGCCAGATTCCGAAAGGCCTCCAGAAAGGCTGGGTCCCTCACGCGCTCCGGCTGGAGAAAAAACAGCCGCTCCGCTTCCGCAAAGGCCTTCACCGGCGGGGACGCCGTCTGCTTGCCTCTCCCCCGGGGCCGGTCCGGCTGGGTCACCACGCCGACGACCGGATACCGGTTTCGGACGAGAATTTCCAGAGAAGGGACGGCAAACTCAGGCGTCCCCATGAAGACGATGCGGGACTGGGTCATCTTGAACCTCTTCGCAGTTGCGGTTGATATGGGCGTATCCTACACCGAACCATATCCGCACCGCAACCGGACAAATCCTGTACAGAAAAACTGTACAATTGAATCCGCTTCCGGCCGGGAAGGGACCGCGCCAGCGCCCGCTCACATGAAATTGAGCGGATCCACATCCGCCTTGACATCCAGACCGCCCGGCCAGCGCCGCGCGAGGATCGCCCGGGCAGCCCCATGAAGCGCGCGGCTGTCCTCCCCCTTGAAGAGGAGCTGCCACCGGTACCGCCCCCTGATCCTGGCAATGGGAGATTCGGCGGGCCCGATCACCTCGATCTTTCCCGAACCGCTCCCGGCCCCGGCCAGCGCATCCGCCATTCTTTTCATTTCGCCGACGCTCTCCCGGCCCCGGTCGCCGTCGAGGCTGGAAACGTGAATATTGACGATCCGCGCAAAGGGCGGGTAGGCAAGGGACCGGCGCAGCGGAATCTCGTCCCGAAAAAATCCCTCGTAATCGTGTTCCCGTACCCGCAACAGGGCGTAGTGGGCGGGGTTGAGGGTCTGGATGATGACCCTTCCCGGGTTTCCGCCCCGGCCGCCACGCCCCGAGACCTGCGTCAGGATCTGGAAGGTCTTCTCCGCCGCCCGGAAATCGGGGATGTTCAGCGCCGTGTCCGCCGATATGACGCCGACCAGGGTGATATCGGGAAAGTCATGCCCCTTGGTGATCATCTGCGTGCCGACGAGGATGTCGATCTCGCGCCGGTCGAAGGCCCGCAGGATGCGCCCGTGGGCGCCTTTCGCGGCGGTGGTGTCGCTGTCCATGCGGGCCACCCGGGCGCGGGGAAACATTCGCTTGACGGTTTCCTCCAGTTTCTCGGTTCCCACCCCGTAGCTGTGGATGCGGCGGCCCCCGCAGTCCGGGCACTGAAGCGGGACCGGGATGCGCATGTCGCAGTAATGACAGACCAGGACGCCTTCCCCGGCATGGTGCGTCAGGGAGACGGCGCAGTTCAGGCAACGGAGAACATGGCCGCAGTCCAGGCAAGACAGGAACGTGTGGAAGCCCCGGCGGTTGAGGAAGAGAAGGGCCTGCTTTCGTGCGCCGAGCGTGTCCGTAACGGCCTGCCGGAGCGTGCGGGAAAGGATCGGCACGCTTCCCCCTTGATCACTTTCCGCCCTCATGTCGACGATCTCGACCGCGGGCAGAGGCCGGTCCTCCACCCGCCGGGGAAGGCGCAGGCGTCGGCATCTTCTTCCGGCGCTGTTCAGGTAGCTCTGCAGGGACGGCGTGGCCGATCCGAGTACGACGGCGGCTCCGATAAGCTTCGCCTTGACGAGGGCCAGGTCCCGGGCGTTATACCGCATCCGGTCGTCCTGCTTGTAGGAGCCGTCGTGCTCCTCGTCCACGACGATCAGCCGCAGGTCTTGAACGGGCGCGAACAGGGCGGAACGGGCGCCGGCCACGATCCGGATCTCTCCCCGCCGAATCCTGCGCCACTGGTCGTAGCGGGCGGGGCTCGATATGCCGCTGTGCAGGACGGCGATCTCCCGATCCGGAAAGCTTTCCCGGAATCGGCTGAGAAGCTGGGGGGTCAGGGCGATTTCGGGCACCAGAAAAATGACGCCGCCTCCGCCCTTCACGGCCTCCCGGATGGCCTGAAGGTACACCTCCGTCTTTCCGCTCCCCGTCACTCCGTGGAGCAGATAGGGAGCGAACCGGCCGCCGGCGATCCCATTCCGGATCTCCTCAAGGGCCGCCTGCTGATCCCTGTTGAGTCGGATCGATCCGTTCCGGGCGCCGACCGGCGGATCCACACCGGGGCGTCGGTAACATTCCCGCTCCTCCAGGAGGAGCATCCCTTTCTTCACGAGACTCCCGACCAGGGCGGAGGCGTTCCTGAACTGCCGTCCGAGGACCGGAAGCGGGACGGATCCGGACGCGCCGACGGATTCGACGAGCAGGCGCTGCCGCTCCGTCAGCTTTCCCGGAAACGGAAGCCCGGTAGACAGGGAGACGATCTTTTCCCGCTTCGATGACACTTTCGGCTTGCCGACCCGCTCCTCGACGGCGATGACGCCCCTGGACTGCAGCGCCCGGATCTCGCGGGAAACCTCCTCCCGACCCGCCAGCTTTTTCAGGGAGTCCGCCGACAGGCCTCCCGGAAAGTCCTTGAGGATGCCCATCAGCCGTCGCTGGCGATCGGTCAGCTCCCGGCCGCCCTTCGGATCGCCGGCCGCGACCGGCGAAATCCAGAGCCGGCTTCGGAAGTCGATGCCTTCCGGAAGGATTTCCGCGAGTGCCTTGCCGAGGGGATACAGGTAATAATCGGAGGCCCAACGGTAAAAGCGCAGGTCTTCCTCACCGAAGAGCGGTTCGGCATCCAGGACGTCGAGCAGGTCCCGGACGTTTTCGACGGATGGTGCTTCCTCCACGGCCAGGACATATCCGGTCAGCCGTTTCCGGCCGAAGGGGACCAGGACCCGCTTCCCGACGGCCACGCTTTTCTCCAGCGTCTCGGGGACCGCATAGGAAAATGTTTTTTCGGAAGGTATGGCGACGGCCACGCTGACAAACATCGCAAAAAGATTCCTCATCGGGAAATGCGCATTCGAAGCCCGATTAAAGAACCGCCGGCATGAATTGTCAACGTTTATTCGCGGGGGTTGTTCGAGAGGGTTGCTGCGGAACGATCACAAAAAACCCCGGCGGAAAAATTCCGGGTCGGGGCAGTAATCACGGTGAAATCCGGCGAAAAAGTTTTCAGGCGCGACCGGCCGGTCACTCCCCGATCAGCTTTTCGATCTTCTCCTGCTTGGTCTTGCAGTCGATGCACTGGGTGGTGACGGGCCGGGCCATCAGCCTCTTTTCCGAGATCGGCCCTCCGCAACTGTCGCAGATGCCGAAAGTGCCGTCATCAATCCGCCGAATGGCCTCCTGCATCTTGGCGATCAGCTTGCGCTCGCGGTCCCGAATGCGAAGCTCGAAGTTTCTGTCCGCTTCGAGGGACGCCCGGTCATTGGGATCGGGGAAGTTCTCCTTGACGCCGCTGGTCATCTCGGAGACCGTCTTGCCGGCATCCTCCAGCAGATCGGCGATCTTCTGGTTCAGCATCACTCTGAACAGTTCCAGTTTCTCGGGTTTCATCGGCATGTTGAACACCTCAAGGGACTTCTTTAACATCCCCTTCCATTTTGGGGTACCCTCCATACACAATGAAATCGCATTTGTAAAGGGAAAAATACGACCTACGGCAGTCCGTAAGTTTTTATAATCTTTTCAACAATATTGGTTGTGGAGGCGCCTTTCGTTTCGGGGATGATGACCACTTTTCCACCCCACTTCCGCACGGACTCCCGCCCCACCACGTTTTCTTCCGACCAGTCGCCGCCCTTGACGATCACGTCCGGCCGAAGGCATTCGATCAGCTCCAGGGGCGTCAGCTCGTCGAAGATCGTCACGTAATCCACCGCTTCCAGGGAAGCCACCACATCCGCCCGCTCCGCTTCGGGCACGAGGGGGCGCTTTTCCCCCTTGATGGCCCGGACGGAGGCGTCGCTGTTCAGCGCCAGGATCAGGACATCGCCCGTCTTTCGGGCATCCCGCAGATAACGGGTGTGCCCGACGTGAAGAATGTCGAAACAGCCGTTTGTGAAGGCGATCTTCTTCCCGCCCTGCCGCAGCCGGTCAATCTCGCTCTTCAACTGTCCCCTGGAGAGGATCTTCCCCATACACACGCACCTTTCTTCTCAAACCGCCCTGGCCAGCGTCAGGACAGCCACCTCGGCCGCCTTGCCTTCCATGAGGACTTCCGCGCATTCCCGAACGGTGCTGCCGGTCGTGTACACATCGTCGACGAGAACGATCCGCTGCCCTTCGATGCGTCCGCCGTCAACGACGCCGAAGGCTCCCTGCACATTGGAAGTTCTGTGGCCCTTCCCCAGCCCGACCTGGGGTTCGGTATAAACGCGCCTTCGCAGCGACCGGACATCGAGGGGCAGTGAAAACCGTCCGGCGATTTCCCTTGCCAGAATCACCGCCTGGTTGAAGCCCCGCTCCCGCAGCCGCCGCCGATGGAGCGGAACCGGAACGATCAGCGTGAAGGCGGAGATGTCGAACCCGGGGTATCCGCAGTGGGCCATCATTCGACCCAGAATCTCCCCGTTGGTGATCCGCCCGCGGTACTTGAAGGCATGGATGGCATCCAGCAGGACGCCCTCGTAGCGGGCGACGGCCCGGGCGGCCGAGAAGGGGGGAGGATCGTGCAGGCATTCGCCGCAGAAATGATCCGTGCCTTCCTCGCCGGACAGCGGAATGCCGCAGCGGGGGCAGAGCGGCGATGCAATGTAGCGAATCCGCGACACGCAGGCCGGGCAGAACGGCCGGCCTTCCGGCTCGTCGAGCACGCCGCCGCAGGCCATGCAGCGGGGCGGGAAAACCACGTCGGCCAGGCCTTTCAGGATCTCCTTCAAGGTCACATTCCCGGATCGAGCGCCGCCAGTTCGGCGCTGTCATCGGAGACGTCCATTCGGGGCGCGTCGGGCCAGAGCCGCTCGATATCGTAAAACTCCCGGGTCGGTTCGTAGAAGATGTGAACGATCACATCGGCATAATCCATCAGGATCCATTTGCCGATTTTCTCCCCCTCGACCCCGAGGGGCAGAATTCCCGATTTCTTCATGTCGTCCCGAATGGCCTCGGCAAGCGCCTGGACCTGGCGGTCGGAAGTGCCGCTGCAGATCACGAAGTAATCGGTAAAGGAGGAAACGGCCCTGACATTCAGGATGGTCAGATGCCTGGCCTTCTTTTTCAGCAGGGCATTTACGCAGAGCAGCACCCGCTCCTGCCTGTCCCCCTCTTCCTGACTCAAGATCCCCTCCTTTTCGCCTGTCCTGCGCCGCCGGTTTTGAAAGCTTCTCGCCCGGCGTGGACAAATGTTATTAACTTGTTGTTTTCAATAATATATTCTTTCGACCTTGTCAACGAAAATCCTGTGCGGCCACACCGTCAGGCTCCTCAGTGTAACAGGCGTCACCGTTTATCTGCCGGTCGTAATCCCGGTAACGGTCCGGCTTGTAATAGGGCTTGCAGATGACCGGGCTTTCCACGGGCTGGGTGAGAGTGGGCTCCGGATTCATGCTCTCTCCTGCCAAGACTTCGGATCGCGTTTGGCGTGAAATACAGCCAGAACAACAATCCGTCTCTCCTCAACGATATAAAAAATGCCGTAGGGGAAACGGCGCATCAGGCAACGCCTGACTTCCCGGTGAACAACCTGACACTGTAAGGGATTCCTCTGAAGCGATCTTAGTGCAGCATCAAAATGAAGAAGGAAATTGGCTCCTAAGTCCGGTATCTGAGTTTCATACCAGGAAAAGGCTTCCCGAATATCCCGTTCCGCTTCAGGACGAATGATCAGATTTTTTTTCATGACCGGCGGATGGCTTCCCTGACGCATTCCCACGGCGACCCTTCTTCAGGGCTTTGATGATACGCATCGAGTCGCCGTTCCAGTTCCGCCTGCTGTGCTGCTGTGAGAGGCAACTCTTCAGGTATTTCGGCAATGCTGTCCCAAATGTCTTCAACAAGCTGAATACGTTCAGGCACACTCAGCTTCACGTATTCGGCGATATTTGAACCTTTCATCGCATCTGCTCCTTTCTATCCATGCTGCTATTCTCTACCATTTTTATTTTGTATCATGACTCCCCCAGCCTGTGTACCCGCAAGACCTCATTCCCCCAAGGGTCGATCACCTTGACAGCGCTCCGGCTGTGGACGCCCGTCGTGAAGGGTAGGGAGACCGTTCCGGAGAGCTTCGCGAAGGCTTCCTCGTCCAGCGCCCGGCCCAGGGCCCTGCCTAGCTTCTCCCAGGCGTTCCGGTCCGGGAAGAAGGCCTGGCAGACGCAGAAGCAGCGGCCGTCGTAGTCGCTGTCCATAAATGATGCCCTAAACCAGACGATTATGTTTGGTTGATCTCCCTTTTGCTTTTTCTATCGGGTAGTTGCGCTGATTTAGGTTCAACTTTTTTCTGACGGTATTTTCAATAGAAATTCCCAGATCATGACATAAGTACGAAAGAAGGATGGCAACATCTGCCAATTCGTTCTCAATTTCAGGCATGTGTTGCTCAATAATCGATCCTATTTCTGAATCACGTGCCCAACGAAATTGGTCAAGCAATTCAGCAGACTCTACGCATAGTGCCGCACAGAGGTTACGGACGGTATGAAACTGCTCCCAGTCTCTTTCTTTGCGGAATTTAAGCAACAAATCGAGAAGTTCTTTTGAGATCGTGATATTCTCTCTATTAGGCTTGGAATCGGTTCTGTAAATGCCACCCCAAACGATCCGGATCAGGTCGCATCGATGGTTGAATTGGAACAACAGATAACGGCTTTCCATCAAGCTGCACTCGGTTGCCAAAAGTTGACCTCGTCTGGTCGCGTCTCTGAAAGATACTTGAACCACTGGTTATCCGTTACAGCAACCCAGAATTTCATTGAACCTCCCATATACGTGAATCGCTGTTTAGACTGTGGGGAATGGTAAAAATAATCATCCAGTTCCCCTAGTCCATCGGGTGTTTATAGAACTGGACGGCCTCGCGGTGCTCATGCTCGGGATCGGCGACGCACCATTGCTGCTCGCGCTTTCCCGCCCACTCCAGCCACGGCTCGTGATTGCGGAAGGCCTCCTGGAGGCGCTTCATCTCCTCCGGTTCGAGCTTCCGCTTCCCCGCCGGCGGTATGTTCAGCCGCTTGCTTGTCCTCTGCCGGTAATCCATCACATTCTCGCCGGATCGGTCAGCCGTCGCCTTTCGCTTCTTCATCCATCCTCCTCGATCCATCGACGAAATCGTTACCTGTCGCCAAAGTCTTCATAATATTCTTCACAGAGGCCGTCATGATTCAACCGTTCATTTTCACGCCGGTTCAGTGCAAACCTCCCGGGTGAGCATCGGGCGTTATAGTCCTGTTGGCATTTTGAAGCGAATACGGCTGATTCTTACACCGGGATGGGGGGAGATTGCAAAGAATAATCCGGTGCGGCGGGGGCCGCGGCCGCTCCGGCCACCGCCGGCAGCGCATTTGCCGGTTGTTAAAAGCACCCCCCCTGTGGTACAGAAAGCGCACTTCAATCCGGTGCGCTCCGACATGCAGGAAATCCTGAACAAAGTGCAGTTCCACATCCCCTTCCCACTGCTCCGGGACAAGTACCTGCCCCTGGTCCTGCGGGAGGGGATCAATCCGGAAATCGGAATCACCTTCAAAGCCCTGGACCGCTTTCAGGCCTCCGATTTCGAGGAGGTGGCAAAGGCGCTGCGGGACGCCGGACGGACGGTCACGATCCACGGCCCCTTCATGGACCTTCGGCCGGGCGCGCTCGACCCGAGGATCCGGA
>CAYWTL010000078.1:0-11135 GCA_964460245.1 uncultured Syntrophaceae bacterium
AGGAGCGTGCCGGTTCCGTCTTCGTCCACCAGCAGATAGGGACGATCCATGGGCAACTCCGCGTAGCGCGCGGGCAATGCCTCCAGGGGAAGGTTGACCGCCCCGGGCAGATGCTGTCTTCGGAAGGCCTCCTCGGTTCTCAAATCGAGGATCATGGCATTCGGATTCGCGGCAAGCCAGGCAGACAGGGCTTTCGGCTTCACGGACGGCATCGGGAGCCGGGGGATCCGGCGGCCGAGTTCCTGAAAGGGCTTCGGGTCCGCCGATTGGGCGGGCGGCGCCTGCGCCTCAGAGGTCATGGAAAGTGCGAGCACGGTCAGCAGCGCCAGCAGTGCCGTCCAACCAGAGTTTCTTCTCATTGCCTGTTCCTCGGTTCCTTCCACATCTTCGCAAACGCGGCGGTTTGCCCCGGCGGCGAAGCCGTCCTTCCCGGCCGCCTATTCGTAGGCCGGGACGCCTTTCAGGCCCCATTCAACCATCTGGGGCTCGGCATTGGGCTCCTTGAGGACCGGGTAATCGCTCTTCAGGAAACCCCGCACGTTCCGGATCTGCATCTTCGCAAAAAAGGGCGCGCTGTCCACGTGGCAATCCGCGCAGCCGGCCGGCTTGCCCCGGGCGCCGTAGGTCATTTTTCTGTCCAGCGAAACGACGTTGTGCTCGATGGCATAGGATTGGACCGCCGTCACCGGGTGCTCGGCGGCAACGATCTTTCCCTTCTCGAGGGCGTAGACGCGATCCGACACGAAAACGACGTTCCGGAAGCCCCTTTTCCCCAAGGCCCCGATCATCCCCTCGATGTCCCGGTCCGAGACCACCGTGGGGCGCTTCACCGGAGTGCCGCCGGCGGTCTTCATCTCCAAAAGGGTGAGTCCCTTGACACTGCCCGCCGCCCGCTTCACCTGGTGGAGGGGGATCGGCCGGATTTCGCCGTTGCGCTGCTTTTCGCCGAACCACTGCATCCGCTTCGGCACGTGGGCCGCGTAATGCTCATCCTGGCCCTTGCCCGACTCGGTCCGGGTCAGCCATGGCTTCCAGGGTTCGCGGGACGGAATGGCGTAGTCGCCGGTGGAGGCGGCATATTGCTGGTTTTCAGTCGTCAGGCCGGTATCGCTGCCCGCGCTCATGTCCAGTACCGTCAAGGCCCGCGCCGGCTGGGCCGTCATGTGGCAGCCGGTGCAGCCGATCAGATAGAAATGAAAGCTCGCGCTGGGGAATTTCTCGGCGTGCCGCGCCTCGGGGTTGCGTGCCGCCTTCGGCAGGCCGGCGCGAGTCTGGCGGTACCGGCCGTCCAGGTGACAGCCCACGCAGGTTTTCATGGCAACCCCGTCCAGATCGTCCCGGACGGTAACCTGCGGCGATCTGCCTTTTGCAATCTGGTGCTGAAGCCGCTCTCCCGCCGTCCGTCCGACGAGGGGATGGCAGTCCGTACACTGGAGCTTCGCCCGGGCGTGGTGGTCGTGCGACGCGGTGTTGAGCGTGCCGGTGTTCTTCGCATCGCCCGGAAGATGACAATACAGGCAGTTGCGGGAATCGACGCCGCGGCGGACGACGGACCCTTTCAGGCGCCCGTCCGCGGTGAACAGCCTGCCGTTCTGCCACTGGTAGCCGACCACCGGCCGTTTGGAGAAATTCCAGGCGCCCTGAAGGAATTTCGAATGGTCGGGACCGGCCTTCGGATCGGCGGGCGTGAAGACGGCTCCCTGGACCTGGCCCAGACCGGCGCCGGCGGTTGCCGCCCACCGGTAATTGCGGAGGCTGATCTGCCGGTTCCGCTCATCGAAGCCGTATCCGGTCATGTGGCACAGCAGGCAGTCCGCCTCCAGGACGCCGCTTTCCCGGAAATGGCTTTTCCCGTCGGGCGTGAAACGCGAGCTGTAATCGCCGTCTAAGGCCGATGGATTCCGCGCCTCCGCCCGGGCCAGGTTCATCGTCAGATCGGCCCGCCCGTCATCTTTCCGGCCGTACTCCATGGGTCCTCCGCCGGGATGGCACCAGCCGCAGGCCGGGGAGCGGACGCCGTGCTTCGGGTTGAGCTTGCCCGCGCCGATCCAGTCGTAGGTGGAAAGGTCGATGTCCCCGGATCCGGCGTTGGCCTTGCGGGCCAGCCGCCCGGCGGCCGTGAAGGGCGACCACTTGCCGAACATGCCCGGCGACAGCACCCAGGGCTTCCGGGCATCGTAACGGTCGCTCATCCGGTCGAAACCCTGCTGGAAATGATAGCCTGAAGTGATGACCGCGTACCCGTGGCACCCGCCGCAGGTGCGCCGGGGGCTGTAGGGTTCAGTCTGGTTCAGGCCCGGCCGGATCTGGTCCCCCTGCTCGTTCTTCAGGGTCACATCCCCGTGGGTCCATGCCAAGGCCTGCACCGCGTTCATGCCCGCGGAAAAAAGGAAAACCGAAAGCGCCAGAAAAAGGATTCTCAGCTTTGCACCCATTGTATGCCTTGTGATTCGTCTTTGCTCCCGGTTCCGGTCGCGCTGCGACACGGCTTTTCCGGGCCGGGCGTTCTTCCTGCGATTACGGCTCCACCGGGGCGGCGGGGTCTCTCGTCCACTCCTGCATCGACCCGTCGTAAATCCTCACGTCCTTGTAACCAAGCGCCTCTTTCAGGATGAACCACCATGTCGAGGCCACCCGGCCGGAATCGCAGTACACGATGATCTCCCGGTTCAGATCTCCGCCGACGACGCCCGTCGCCATGTTCTTCAGTGCATCCGCCCCCTTGAAGTTGTAGCAGCAGGTTTCCAGATGCTCTCCCGGGGGATACTTGTCGAAAACCTGGGCGGTCGGCAGGTTGACGGCGCCGGCAATCCGGCCCGCCTTGGAGACAAAGGGGAGCTTCTGCTTACCGCTGAAGAAGTCGGGTTCTCTCGTGTCGACCATCAGGGCCTTGCCCAGGCGGCTCTGCACGTAGCTCTTGGTGGCCAGGACGTTCTTGTCGAATTTGCCCTTGTAAGGAACAGATTTGGGCCTGGTGACCTCCTCCGTCAACGGCCTCTTTTCCCGAATGGACCATTTCTCGAAGCCACCACTCAGCACCGAGACGTTCTTCACGCCCGCATACTTCATGGTCCAGGCCACCCGGGTCGTGTTCACACGGTCCGGCCCCGTGCCCGTCTGGCTGTAAACCACGACCGGCGACTCCGGGCGGATCCCGGCGGAGCTCAGCGTGTCGATCAGGTCGTCATCGGCCGGCAGCTCATTGTCGCTGTCGGCTTTCTTGATCGCCCAGGTTCCGTAAAATACGTTGATTGCTCCCGGAATGTGCCCCGCCTTGTATTCCTCCACCTTCCGAATGTCCACAACCACCAGGTCCGGGTTCTTCAGACTGGCGGCCAGGTCTTCCGTGGAGAGGATGGGGGATAGCGCCTGGGCCAGGGCGGACAGGGGAATCAGGCACAGCAACAGAATGATCGGAATCAGTCTCTTCACTTTTTTCATGATCTCCTCCTATTTGTTCATGGGGATCGGCTTGATGTTGTAGATCAGGCTTTCATTCGCCTTGGACCCCTTCTCGATGAGCGTCCCCTTCGTCAGGAAGCCGGTCCGGTCCGTGTGGCAGGCATCGCAGGACCGCGTGCGGTCCGTCCGCTTGCGGATGTTATGCGCCGGCGTGTCCCAGTAGTTGGGAAGGCTGTCGTAATTCGACATCGAGACGCCCGCGTGCTTGAATGTATCCCGGACCGTGGGGATCACCCGCAGTGTGGTCAGCGTCTTCTTGTCACGGGGATTCAGGCCGAGGATGAAACCCGGCTTCGCTTTCGAGCCGGTGTCCATGTGACAGTCGAAGCACTGCCGGTACTCCGCCGAGGAATGGCAGCCGTAGCAGGTCACCTTGCCCTGGTGTCTGGTGTGGGCCGTCCGGGTGGTGAGCTTGGCCTCCTGCCCCAGCTTTTTGTGGCAGTTGGTGCAGGCCGGCCGGTCTTTCACGTCCTGCTTGGAAAGGTAGGCATTGCCGTCGCCGTGCATGTCGGACTTCTTGTGGCAGTCCATGCACAGCATCCCCTTCTGGTAGTGCACATCGGGCCTGCCGCCGTATTCGCCCACGTATTCGGGATACACCCGGCCGCCGTGGCAGAAGGCGCAGGTTTTCCCTTCGTCCTTTTTGATGAATTTGTGCTTCTGGATGAGGCCGATGCCGATGCCGCCGACGGGCGGAGCCTTGACGTGGCAGCCGCCGCAGGAGGCATGGCAGCTCCGGCAGGACTTCTCGAAAACTTTTTCGTCAAACTGCTTCAACTCCTCCGCGGAAAAGCGCTTCATCACCCCCTGGCGCTGGCCGATCGTCGTGTAATGCAGCGCCTTTCCGTAGGTGTCGGTGATCTTCCGGTGGCACATAGCGCACGTCTTCAAGTCGTCCGACGGCCGCTTGACCAGACCCTTGTGGGCGTTTTCCTTGCCGACGCCGCTCTCGTCGCCCTTGTGGCAGAACTTGCAGCCCATCTTGAAATGCGTGTCCTTCGCGACCAGGTCCTTGTCGACCAGAAACCCCTTGTACATCTCTTCCACCTTAACTGGCGGAGGCGCGCCTGCTCACCCCTCCCCTTCAGACGGACCCGCGGCGGGAGGCTTGTAGAGGAGCTTCATGGTCGCGTCGCTGGTGTGGCAGATCAGGCAGCCGTTTTGGGCGGCGGCAAAAACCGGTGAGGCATGGAAGGCGAGAAAGATGAGGAAAACAAGGGAAAAGGCGATTGTTTTCTTTTTCATGCAACCCCCATCAAAACGGCAAGCTTTTTATCATGAATTGAGGATGGGAACTTTGAGAAAGGCTCTCAAGAACCTCGCATTTTTAATAGACTGAAAAATGCTTCCGGTCAAGCAGAAAAGCGACAGCGGAAAAGTGATGAAAGAGCATCGACATTAAGTCTTTTCCGGCCTGTCGCGCTCGCAAAAAAAGGGAAGGAGGATTGTCCCCCTTCCCCGTCGTTCGCGAAAAACGTACCTGCGGGCAGGCGCTTTATTTCTTTGCTGCCCCCTGAATCTTCATCTGGAATTTCGAGTGGCAGCTCAGGCAGTAAACCTGGGATTCCCCGTGGCCCTTGTGGCAGACCGTGCACGCGATTTCGCCCAGGTGGGACTTGTGGGGATTGCGGTCCTTGAAATCCTTCGGCTCCGTCTTGGCGGCCAGCTTGTCCATGGGACCGTGGCAGGACAGGCAACTGCTGTTTGCCACCGTGTCATCGGGCTTGGGCAGTTCCTTGCCGTGGCACTGGCTGCAGACGATTCCGGCCTTGGCATGAAGTGTGTCCGTGTAGCCGGAACCCGCCCAGGAGACGAAAATCTCCTTCATCAGATCCATATCCTCTTTGCTCGGTGCCCCCCAGGAGCCCTTCCCGCCGATCAGACCAAAACTTTTCCCCGCTTCCCAGACATGGCAGGCCGTACATTCCAGCGCGCCTTTCGGGGCGATGTGCGCCTTGTGCATGCGGGCCGAATAGGCGTTTTTCCGGGCTTTCCCCGCGAGGTCCGGGGAATGGCAGGTCGTACAGGCTGTCAGATCCGTCCCCTTCACCGGCGGGTGCGCCTTCGGAAGAACGGTGGCGAAATCGGCATGGCAGGCCTTGCAGGATGCCGTTGCCGGATTGGCCGCTTCAACAGGGCGATCGCCGGCCATCATGTGAACCAGGCAGAGCACGGCCGCCGCCGCAAGAACAATGAGCAGAACTTTTTTCATATGCAACCTTCCCGAATGAAAAAAAGGGTCCGTGGCCATCCACGGACCCCCGAAGGTTATGCTTTCGATTTTTCCTTGGCCGCGTTGGTCCCGGCGACCCGCCCGAAGGAGATCGCATCCGGAATGGCGTTGCTCCCCAGACGGTTGGAGCCGTGCACGCCGCCCGCCACCTCGCCGGCCGCATAGAGGCCCGGGATGACCGCGCCGAACACATCGACTACCTGGGCCTGCGGGTTGATCCTGAGCCCGCCCATCGTATGGTGGATGGCCGGCCACTGGGCAATGGCGTAGAACGGACCCTTCTCCATGGGGATCATAACCTTGGTCATGGACTTGTTGAACTCCGGATCCTTGCCTTCCACGATGTACTTGTTGTGCTTGTTGATCGTCTCGATCAGTGCGGCCGCGGGGATCTTGATCTTTCCGGCCAGTTCGGCAATGGTGTCCGCCTGAATGAAACGGCCCTTGGCGATGCCAGCCTTGATCTCTTCGTTCGATCCGCCCATCTTCAGGACCATAGCGTCGCTGAAGATCGAGTAAGTCGGTTTCGCGTTCGGACCCAGGTTGATCTGGGCAAATGCGCAGACGTCGCGGCGTTCGAGCTCATTGACGAAGCGCTTCCCCTCCTTGCTGACATAGACGATGCCGTAGCCGGGGCCGTTGAAGGGATAGACGGCGGGCGTGTCGAGGATGCCCGTTTCCGGTTCCGCAAAGGGATAGAGCTGGATGAAGTTCATCTGCAGGGTGTCGGCGCCCACGGCCTGGGCGTAGCGGATCGTCTCACCGGTGGCTCCGGGATGGTTGGTGCAGTTGAAGGAGTCGACCAGCCTGGGGTTGTGGGCCAGCCTCATCTTGAGATCGCGGCTGAACCCGCCCGAGGCGAGGATCAGGGCCTTCGCGGCCTTGATGTTGAGCACCCGGCGGCCCCGCTTGACCTCCACGCCGAGAACCGGGCTTGCCGGATCGGCGTCCTTGCGCCAAATCCAGGTGACTTCAGTGCCGAGGACCATCTTCGCACCGCGCTTCTCGGCGATCTTGCGAAGGGCCTCCGTGTATTCCCGGCCGACGCCGGCCACGGCGGAATGGGTCCTGTAGGCCGTGTGGCCCCCCGCCCGCGTGACGGTGGGACGGATCTGAGCCCCGCCCTCATTGATCATCCAGTCCAACGCCGGCGCAGCGCCGCTTGCCATGACCTCCACCAGTTCGGGCAGGTTGTAGTAGTCGCCGCCCTTGACGGTGTCGTTCACATGCTGCTTCACGCTGTCGTCGCCCAGATTCAGATTCTGGCGATAGTGGAACTTGCTGTCCCATGCCGCGTAAACGCCGCCGTTGATGATGGAGTTGCCGCCGTAGGTCGGCATCTTCTCCAGAATGACTACTTTCGCGCCGCCGCCGGCCGCTTCCGCCGCCGCCGCCTGCCCTGCGAAACCGGAGCCGACCACGACCACATCCCAGGTCTCATCCCACTTGGCGGGAAGCTTCTTGATCATTGCATCCGCCGTTCCGGGCGAGGCCAGGTTCAGGGCCATGCCGCTTCCCACCGTCATTGCGCCCAGGGCGACGGCGCCCTTCAGGACGGAACGCCGGCTTACGCCTTTCGATTCCACTTTTTCCTTGATTTCCTCTTTCATCGTACAACCTCCTGATTTTTTACCTAATGTTAAATTGAATGGTCTTCGGGTCAATCCCGCATGCTCACACGATCAAACGCAACAAGCGTTCCTTTTCAGGCAACTCGCTCGTAGAAGGATAATATTTGTAGCTGATATAAAGATTCCTGTCAATCAGACAAAATATAAAAATCGCATCGGACTTTCTGAAGTGGGACGATTGGTTGCAGAATGCGGCGGCTTTGAGAATACCCCTTCTACTTCAGGACAGGCTTTGGCAGATCGCGAAGGATCTGTTTCGCCATGCCGATGAATTGTTCAATCCGCTCTTTCACCTTGCTCGCAAAGGTCCGAACATCAGCATCTTTTCCCATCTCGATCTCTTCCCGGCAAAGGGCGGCGTCGCGCTGATGCTCATCGATCATGAGGCTGATGTAGCCCCTGTCAAAGGCGGCGCCATACTCCTGCGCGAAGTGATGGAGCGTATTCTGCCTGGCGGCATCCACATCCCGGGACAGGGATATCCCCTTGCGATCCGAGATCGCCTCAAGGTCGCGAAGAATCCGTTTCTGCTCCGCGATCATCAATTCACTGAATACCTTGATGTCTCCATTTGCCGCCTGGCGGAGGGCGATCTCCCCGAGACTGATTTTCCACGCGCCTCCCGAGGCCATATCCTGAAGAAACCGGCGATCCGGCGATGGCTCCCGGCTCGAAGCCGTCTGTACGAAGGCAAATCCTATACAGAGACAAAGCATTGCCGTCAGTCCTGCGATTGCAATCTCATTCCGGAATTTCAAGGTTCAATCCTTTCTCACTGCTGGGATAATGAAGGTTCAATACGGTTCCGCATGCTGCCGGTGCTGAAACCAGTTTTTCCGGTATTCCGCCGCAATTTCCTTTGAATCCAGGATCAGCAGGTTCTCCGCATTCATGTCCTCCGAAGCCTGGTTGAAATTGAAGGAACCCGTGATCACGACCTGCTGATCCACGATGACCACGCGGTTGTTCGCCACGGCATGCTTCCCGTCCAGGTGGACGGGAATGCCGGCATTGGCCAGCATGAGCGCGGGCGTCAGTCCTTCCGCGCGTTCCGACTTGTCGGCAATCAGCGCGATCTTCACACCCCGCTCATGCGCCCGGAGCAGGGCCCGGTGAATGGGCATCGAGGTGAGGGAATGGGCCTGAATGAGAATTTCCGACCTTGCCCGTTCGATTGTTTTGAGTATGCCTTCGGTGCATCCGCCCTGAGGTGAAAACAACACCCGCACCGGCGCTTCCTTCGAAAGAGTGACATCAAAGGCCTGGGACAGGTTCCATGCGGAAAAAATGGAAAGTATTATCAACAGACCGGCCAGGCGGGTGTTTATCTTCATCATCGGCGTGATTCCTGTGAGCGCTTTTCCTTGTTTTCATAGTGGCCTTTTGCTTATATGTCAACATCGATATCCGCGCGCCACGGAAGCAGGGTAAGATGGAATCCCAGAAAAACGAATCCCTCCCCCGGAACGAAGGTCTCGCTTCTTTTGCGTTGGCCGGCATGGTCTTTCTCGGGGCCTTTCTTCTGTTCGTTATGGAACCCATGGTGGGGCGACTTCTGGCCCCGTCCTTCGGCGGGGCCGTTCACGTCTGGCTCCTCTGTTTGATTTTTTTCCAGTTCATGCTGTTTGCCGGATACCTCTACGCCCACCTGCTTTCGGCAAGCGCAGGCGCCTGGCACATCCTGATCCTGTTCCTTCCGCTGGTCGGACTGCCGCTGCAGATCACCGAGGATATTTCTCCGAGCGCCCCCGTCTGGAAACTGATCGCTGTGCTATTCACCCGGGCGGCACTCCCTTTTGCCGCCCTGTCCACAACGGTTGTGGTGGCCCAGATCTGGCTGACGCGCTCTAGCATCGGAGCCCGGCGCAATCCCTATTTGCTGTACGGCGCGTCCAACGCAGGTGCACTGCTGGGCCTTCTGTCCTACCCCTTCGTCATCGAGCCCCTGATCGGATTGCGAACCCAGGGCCGCCTCTGGATGGCCGGCTACGTTCTCTATCTTTTTCTGGCTCTTCAGTCCTATGCCCTGCTTCAGCCGGCTAAATCTGTAATACCGGCTGGGACCGGCAACACGGATCCCTGCAAACAAAAACCGCCCCCCGCCCTTTCGGTTTACGTCCTGTGGGGACTTCTGAGCGCCCTGTCATCCGCTTTTCTTCTGACCGTCACCAATGTCATTGCCATGGAACTGGGATCTTTCCCGCTGGTCTGGATTCCGCCTCTTACCCTGTACCTGGCGAGTTTCATCCTGACGTTCCGGGAAAAAGCACCGCTGGCAGGGAAGGCCGCCAAACTCTGGCCGGAGATCCTGCTTGCCGGCGGATTCCTTTACGTACTCTCTTCGAGCCGCCCTCTTTTCATTTTCGGCCATCTGCTGGTGCTCTTCCTGGTATGCCTGCTCATCCACAGGGAGCTCTACCGTAGCCGCCCGGAGCTCCTGCATTTGAGCCGGTTCTACCTGGCCATTGCCGCCGGAGGCTTTGCCGGCGGCGCGGTGATCCCCCTGGGCGCTCCGCTGATGTTTTCCGGGCTTTATGAATATCCTCTGGTCCTCCTGGCGCTGGCCGCACTGCTGTTCTGGAGAGAGCGCAAGGATATTCTGCGTTTCCTGCGGGAAGCGCCTTCAACCGTTCGCCTTGCCAGAGGCGCTGCTTTGGCTGCCATGTCGGGTTTTCTGATCTTTGTCGGCAGTACGTTTCTGACGGCATCAGCACACCTGATCCACCGCAACTATTACGGAATTATCCGCGTCGCGGACACTCCGCCCGCAGCGGATGCCCCCGCCGGGGTCCGAATGCTGATCCATTCTTCCACTCTCCACGGCATCCAGTACCTTGACGAACCCCGGCGCCGGCTGCCGACGCTCTACTACGACCCGGCATGCGGACTGTCCGATGTTTTCGACCTTCTTCCCTCGCCCCGCCGGATCATCGCCGTCGGTCTCGGCGCCGGCACGGTCGGGGCCTATACCCGGCGGGGCGACAGCCTGGCCTATTATGAAATCGACCCGGATATGGAAGGGATTGCCCGAAAGAAATTCACCTATCTCGAAGACACGCCTGCGCACGTCCTGGTCACCGTCGGCGACGGCCGGCTGTCCCTGAAAAAGCAGGGGCCGCAGACCATCCCGAACGACCTCATATTCATCGATGCCTTCAGCGGCGACGGCATCCCGGCACACCTGCTGACACAAGAGGCGTTACGGCTCTACATGTCCAGCCTGAAGGAAAAGGGGCTTGTCCTTTTTCATCTGTCCAACCGCCACTACAACCTGCTTCCGGTCGTCAAGGCCACGGCCGATTCTCTCGGCATCGGCGGGGCCGTCAAGGTCCGGTCAACCGGCGGGAACGACGCACGCTTCCCCGTCCGCACCGTCTATGCCGCCCTTTCCCGGGATGCGGAAGCCATCCGTTCCCTGGCTGAAAGGGGGTGGACGCCTTTCGGAAACGGGGACGGGCTGCCCGCGTGCAGGGCCTGGTCGGACGATTACATCAATATCCTCATCCCCCTGATCGAAAATCGCCGGAACCGCCCGGCGGAATGAGACAGGCGCACAAATCCGAATCATCCATATAATGGATCGACAGCCAGCATATGCCTTTTTCCCTTGACAGGTGAGCTGAAATGGGTATATTGCTATATGTGTATATATGAAGGAGGAGTGAATATAATGTTTATTCAAGATTTGATCATCGCCGGGCTGCTGGCCATCAAGGATTACGTGGCCACTCATGTCCTGACCTGCCTCGTTCCGGCCTTCCTGCTGGCCGGGGCCATGGTGGCCTTCATCAACCAGCAGGCCATCCTGA
>CAYWTL010000079.1:0-10659 GCA_964460245.1 uncultured Syntrophaceae bacterium
CCTCGGCGACGATTTTTCTATTCCGGACTTCGCTGTCGCGTCTCCGACGAACCACCGGGGGCCCATTCTCGACGCTCCGCTCCGTCCGGCTTGCTCACTTAACTGAAAACGCTTATCCCGGCATTTGCCGGATGAACCGAAATTGTCAACAGTTCTAAAACCTGTTCGAGTATGTGGACCTGTGAGGAGCTAATAAACCGGAACCGTAAATGGGACTTTATCCTGTGCATTTGTCCTACAGCACCGGAGTTCCGATTTTTACAAACCGAGCAGGGCTGCATAACTGAAAGATATTTCAGGCCTGTCGACGGTCTTGAATCCGGTTTCCTTGGCCGTTTTCAACATGTCATCAAAGCGCCTTTCCGTGACATGGAGTAGTGGTTCGGCCATCAGGAAAGAGGCCTCCGCTTTCATGATTCTCTTTACGCTCACAAAAAAATGCCTGATGTCCGGAACTTCATGCGCCATCCAGAACGCCAGTACAAAATCCGCTTTCACATCCAGACAAAAATCATCAGGTTTGCTCAGAATCGTGGTGAGGTTTGCGGTATAGCCTGCTTTGAATGCGCGCTGCTTCAGGGCGCGCAGCATTCTCTCCTGAACATCCACTGCGATGACCCTTCCGTCTCTTCCTGCCAATCGGCAGAGGGGAATGGTGAAATAGCCTTTCCCCGGGCCGATATCCACAGCCGTATGGCCGGCGCTGACGTAGGGCGAAAGTATCTTGCAGGGATCCTGGAACCAATTGCGCAGGGGATTGTCAAAGGTGAAACACAACCACGACGGGCAGGTATGTTTGCCTCTCACGAAAAGCTTGTCGAAAATACTGGTCATCAGAAGGCCTGCAACGGTTCCGCGCAGATCGATTGTTATGTTTCAGTAAAAAGCTGCACCTGCCGGAATCGTTCGACATCGACCAGGCCATGATCGGTGATTTTCAATTCCGGGATGACGGGCAGGGCAAGAAACGATAGTGCCATGAAGGGTTCCGGCAGGCGGCATCCCAGTGTTCGAGCTGCCTCCCGCAGGGATTCCCAGCCGGCGGCCACTTCCTCCAGGGAACGGTCCGACATCAGCCCGGCGATGGGCAGCGGCAGCGGCGCCAGCACCTTGCCGTTCTTTACGGCCGCCATCCCGCCGTTCATCCTCTCGACGGCGCTGACGGCCGCGTGAAGATCTGCCTCGTCGTCGCCCACGCAGATGATGTTGTGGGAATCATGGGCGACTGACGAAGCCAGTGCCCCTTTCCGGAAGCCGAAGCCCTGCACCAGCCCGAGGCCGATGTTCCCCGTCGCCCGGTGGCGTTCCACCACGGCGATCCGGAGCAGGTCCCGGTTCCCGTCCGCAACCACGAAACCGTTGCGGACGGGCGCCTCCATGATCAAGTGCTTCGTCAGAATCTGGCCGGCAACCAGGCCGATGACCCGGACCCGATCGCCCTGCTGTGGTATGACGAAGCGGTCCGGACCGTAAGGCGCGATATTCATCCGGTGACGCTCCGCCGGCTTCGCTGCGGCGCCGATGCCGTCAGCGAGACGGCTACCGCTGAAGACTTCGTGCCCCTGCTTGATGACGGACATCACCCGCACGGGCCGGAGCGAGGAGAGGATCAGCAGGTCCGCCTGTTGGCCCGGTGCCACGGCGCCGCGGTCCGACAATCCGAAATAGCGGGCCGTGTTGATGGTTGCCATCCGGATGGCCGTGATCGGATCGGCCCCCTCCGCGACGGCGCGATCGATCAGGGCATTCATGTGCCCCTTCTTCAGGATGTCGTGGGGATGCAGATCGTCCGTCACCAGGGAGCAGTGCCGGTCCCTTTCCGGGCTTGCCAGCGGGATCAGCGTTGCCAGATTCTTTGCCAGCGTCCCATCGCGGATCATGATGTGCATGCCGAGCCTCATTTTCTCTCGGGCTTCCTCGAGCCGGGAGCATTCGTGATCGGAGCGGATGCCCGCCGTGACGTAGGCGTTCAGGTTCCTGCCGGCGAGTAGCGGTGCGTGCCCGTCCCGCGCGAGGCCGCGAAAGCCGTACAGCTTTTCCAGCACATCCTCCGCCCCGAAGAGGACCCCCGGGTAGTTCATCATCTCGGCCAGTCCGAGGACCCTTTTTTCATTCCTGAGCGGGAGGATGTCTTCGGCGGGGAGACGGGCGCCCGGTGTTTCCAGATGGGTTGCCGGGACGCAGGAGGGGGCCATGAAAAAGAAATCGACCGGCAAATTCCTGCTGGCGTCCAGCAGGAGGCGGATGCCCGGCATCCCCATGACGTTGGCGATTTCGTGGGGGTCGGCTACGATGGCGGTGGTCCCGTGGGGCAGGACCGCGCGGGCCAGCTCCGACGGCATCAGCATGCTGCTTTCGATGTGGAGATGGCCGTCAATGAATCCGGGGGAGATGAAACACTGACGGGCGTCGATGCTCCGCGCCCCGCCGTAGTCGCCCAGCCCCACGACGACCCCGTCATAAACGGCCACGTCGGTTTCGATGAGCTCCCGGTTGAAGACATCGATTACCCGTCCACCCCGAAGGACCAGATGCGGCGCGATTTCGCCCCGCGCGGCCTTTATGCGGTGACGCAGCTTGTCCGTCTCGCGGCCGATGTCATTTGCCTCCGGCTGCATATTCCATGTAATACCGGTAAAAGGCGACGATGACCAGCGCATGGGTGATGATCCCCTCCCGAATGAGGTGCGGAATCCGGGCGAGGGGCTGAAGAACCACCTCGATGTCCTCTTTTTCGTCCTGCTGCTGTTCCCCGAAGGGATAGACGTCTTTTGCGAGGAACGTGTAACAGCAGTTGCTCTGAATGGCCGGGTTCGGATGAACGCAGCCCAAGGGAACCGCCGAGATGGCCGCATAGCCCGTCTCCTCGCGGAGTTCCCGGAGCGCAGCATCCATCGGCCGGTCGCCGTCTTCGACGAGCCCGCCCGGGATTTCCAGCGTGATGTCGCGCGTACCGTGCCGGTACTGCCGCACCAGGACCACATCCTGCCGCGGCGTCAGGGGGATGACATTCACCCAGGGCGAGGATTCCATGACGAAAAAATCATGGGATTCTCCGGTGCGGGGCGAGCGGGCGTGATCGGTGCGGAGATTGAAGACTCGATAGGACTGGTCGAGGCGGCTGGAAAGAATGTCCCAGGGCTTGAGTTTCATGGCGACTCGGGTTTCGTTCATTCCGTAGCGGACCCTTGCGGAGGCGCGAGGGCCTTTTCACATCCATAGACGAGGAACGGCGGCTTGACAAGAATTTTTTAAGTGTGTAGAAACATTTCAGGTCAGGACCACTGATTCCCAGGAGCTCCGTATGCATACCATCAAGATCCGGTTCGGCGACGATCCCGGCAAGCTGGAGGCCGATCTCCGGAAGGCCGTGGACGAAATGTTCAATCTTGTGAACCCAAGGTACAACGCCTGCCACCGCATCTGGCGACCGCAGATGGATGTCTATGAGGCGCCGGGTGAAATCATCCTCCTCGCGGAGATCGCCGGGGCGAAGCGGGAGGATCTGCACGTGGAAATCGGGCGCAAGACCGTGAAAATCTCCGGGAGGCGACGGATCCGGCCGCTTTCGGAAAACGCCCGCTACCGCCTGGTGGAAATTCCCTACGGGTATTTCGAGCGAAGCATCGTACTGCCCGCGCCCATCGACGCGGAACACGTCGACGCAACCTATGTCGATGGTCTGCTGCAGATCCGGATGGAAAAACTGCCCCTGGACAAATCCCGCAAGATACCCGTCCAAAACGGTTGATTCGATGCTCACGGAGGTTCGCGATGTCGGAACAGACTGCGCCTGAAGAACTCAAGGTCATCAAAATACCCGAAGTGCTGCCGCTTCTCCCGCTGTTCAACGTTCTGCTTTTCCCGAAAATGATGTTTCCCATGGAAATCTTCGGCGAGCAGTCCATGACCCTGGTCGACGAGGCCATGGCCAGAGACCGCCTCATCGGTCTGATCATGGCAAAAAAATCACCCCCCGAAATCCGGTACGAACCGGCTGATTTTTATCAGATCGGGACCAGCTGCGTCATCCTGAAAATGGCCAAGACCGGCGATCACAAGGCGCAGCTTCTCGTCCAGGGCATCAGCCGTTTCCGCATCACGGAATTCATGCCGGGCAAATCCTACATCCAGGCTCGGGTGGCCAACCTTGAGGATGAAGAAACCAAGGACCTGGAGGCGGAGGCGCTGATGGCAAATCTGGTGAACCTGTTCGACCGGATCGTCAAGCTCACGCCCCTGCTGCCCCAGGAGTTCGGGGCCATGGCCAAATCGATCACCTCCCCGGGTATCCTGGCCGACATGATCGCCTCCATCATCAACGCCACCGTGGAGGAGAAGCAGCGGATTCTGGAAACCCTGGACGTCAAGGATCGTCTCAAGGAGGTGACCCGCTTGGTCAACCACCAGGTCGAGATCCTGGAGCTGGGCAGCAAGATCCAGTCCCAGGTCAAGAGCGACATGGACAAGAGCCAGCGGGAGTATTACCTCCGCCAGCAGCTCAAGGCGATCCAGCAGGAGCTTGGCGAAACGGATGAGTCCAAGGTCGAGATCGAGGAATACCGCGAGAAAATCGCGAAAAAGAACCTGCCGGAGGAGGCGAAGAAAGAGGCGGAGCGTGAACTGGAAAGGCTCTCCCGTATGCACCCCTCCTCGGCCGAGTACACCGTTGCCTCCACCTACCTGGACTGGATTACATCCCTCCCCTGGCATGAAAGCACGGAGGACAATCTGGACGTCCGGAAAGCCCGAAAAGTCCTGGACGACGACCACTACGGCCTGGAAAAGGCCAAGAAGCGCATCATCGAATACCTGGCGGTTCGCAAGCTGAAGACGGACACCAAAGGTCCGATTCTCTGCTTCGCCGGGCCTCCCGGGACCGGCAAAACATCCCTGGGCCACTCGATCGCCCGCGCCTTGGGCCGCAAATTCATTCGAATCGCCCTGGGCGGCGTCCGCGACGAGGCGGAGATCCGGGGGCACCGGCGGACGTACATCGGCGCCCTGCCCGGCCGCGTCATCCAGGGAATCCGCCGGGCCGAATCCAACAACCCGGTTTTCATGCTCGACGAGATCGACAAGCTCGGCAGCGATTTCCGGGGCGATCCCTCCTCGGCGCTCCTGGAGGTCCTGGACCCGGAGCAGAACTTTTCCTTTACGGACCATTACCT
The DNA here is from genome assembly GCA_964460245.1 of uncultured Syntrophaceae bacterium. Lineage (GTDB taxonomy): Bacteria > Desulfobacterota > Syntrophia > Syntrophales > Fen-1087 > JAXDBM01. The sequence goes on from CAYWTL010000079.1 coordinate 5,172, forward strand.
GGACGTTCCCTTCGACCTGAGCCATGTCATGTTCATCACCACGGCCAACATGCTGGAGACAATTCCGCCCGCCCTGCGGGACCGCCTGGAGATTATCGAGCTGCTGGGCTATACCGCCGACGAGAAGCTGAAGATCGCCGAGCGCTACCTAATCCCGCGCCAGATCGGCATGAACGGCCTTCAGCCGGACCAGATCCGGTTTACGAAAACCGCGCTGAGAATGATCATCAACGGCTACACCCGCGAGGCCGGCGTGAGAAATCTGGAGCGGGAAATCGCCACCATCTGCCGCGGCGTAGCCAGCATGGTGGCATCGGGCGACCTCAAATCCGCGTTCATCAAATCCGGGGATCTTCAACGGTATCTTGGCCCGGTCCGGATGATCCCCGAGTCCGCCGCCCGGACATCCAAACCCGGGGTCGTCATGGGGCTGGCCTGGACGCCGACCGGAGGCGACCTTCTCTTCATCGAAGCGACGGCCATGAAAGGCAAGATGGGGCTGACCCTGACGGGCCAGCTGGGCGACGTGATGAAGGAGTCCGCCACGGCGGCGCTGAGCTTCATTCGCGCCAACGCGGAAACCCTGGGCATCGCGAATGACTTTTTCCAGGACACCGACATCCACATCCATGTTCCCTCCGGCGGCATTCCCAAGGACGGCCCCTCGGCAGGCGTCACCATTCTGACCGCCTTGGTTTCGCTGCTGACCAATCAGACCGTGAAAAAGGATCTGGCCATGACCGGGGAAATCACCCTGAGGGGAATGGTCCTGCCGGTCGGCGGGATCAAGGAGAAGATCCTGGCGGCGCACCGCGCGGGCATCAAGACGATCATCCTGCCCAAATGGAACCGAAAGGACCTGGTGGATGTGCCTTCGAAAGCCCAGAAGGAGATTACGTTTCACTTTGTGGACGAAATGATGGATGTCCTGAAAATCGCCCTGGGAAAGGCATGAGGGACCCCGAAAGGCCATGTTGAAGGAGGCGGTATGGGAATGAAGGGGAACCGCGGACGCCTGAGGCGGCTGCCGGCCGTCCTCGCTCTGATTGCCGTCCTGGCGTTGCCGACGGTCGTTGCGGCGGAGGACTTTCTGACCCTGGAAGAGAGCATTGAACTGGCCCTGAAGCAGAGCGTTCTCATCCACGCGGCCGAAGAGGGCGTGCGGGCGGCGGAGGCGCTGAAGAAGGAGGCCTTAACGGGCTTTCTGCCCAAGCTGAGCACATCGTACAACTACACGCGACTCAACAGCGAGCCCTATACCACCATGCCGGCCCTGCCGCCGCTGACGACCACTCCGAGCCGGCTGGTGGTCGGGACCGAAAACAACTACGCCTGGGTGTCGGAGGTCAGGCAGCCCCTCTTCGCCGGGGGCGGGATACTGGCCAACTACGAGGTGAACCGCCTGCAACACGATATCTCTTTCATGGAAAAGGCCGCCACGGTGCAGGACACCATCCGGGACGTCAAGATCGCCTACTTCAACATCCTGAAGGCGGAAAAGCTGCTGGAGGTGGCCCGGCAGTCCGTGGCGCAGCTCACGTCGCATCTGAACGTGGCCCGGAACTTCTTCGAGGTGGGCCTCATCCCCCGCAACGACCTGCTGCAGTCGGAGGTTTCGCTGGCCAACGGTGAACTGTCGCTCAGCCGGGCGGAAAACGGCTTGGAGCTGGCCCGTTCGAAGTTCAATACGGTCCTGAGGCGCGACATCGGAACCCCCGTCCGGATCGAGGATATCCTGGCCTATCGACCCTATGAAAAAACCCTGGAGGAGAGCATCGCGACGGCCCTGGAAAACCGTCCGGAAATCCGGGCCCAGGCGCTGAAGGTGGACCAGGCCAGGAGCCAGGTGAGGCTGGCCCGCAGCGACTATTTCCCCACGGTCAGCGCCGTCGGGCACTATGAGAGGGTGGGAGACCGGCCGGGGGTCTCCGGCAGCGACTTCAAGGACGCGGAGAGTTGGTATGTCATGGGGCAGGCGAGCTGGAACTTCTGGGAGTGGGGGAAGACGAAAAACCGGGTGGATGCGGTCCGCAGCCGGGAGAACCAGCATCAGTACATCCTGACCAACCTGAAGGACCAGGTAACGCTGGAGGTGAAGGATGCCTATCTGCTCCTGAGAGAAGCGGAGAAGCAGATCCAGGTGACCCGGAAGACGATCGAGCAGGCCCGGGAGAATCACCGCATCAACGAGGAGCGCTACCGGGAACAGGTGGCGACATCCACGGACGTGCTGGACGCGCTGACCCTTCTGACCCGCGCCGGCTCGGATTACGCGACGGCGCTGGGAAACTACAGCATCGACCACGCCCGCCTCGAGCGGGCCATGGGCGTGATTGAGGCGAAGAATCGATGACGGGAAGACGGCTGTGAAAAAACGGATCGCAATCGGTGTGTTTGTGGCCCTGTTGATCGCCGCCGCCGCGTTCGTCTATTTCGGACAGCAGGCGGCGCAGAAAGGGGAGTCCTATTATTCCGGGACCATTGAAGCGACACAGGCCAACCTGGCCTTTCAGGTCCCCGGCCGCGTTCAAACGATACCGGTCCGGGAGGGGCAGACCGTGAGCCGGGATCAGGTCCTGGCCGAGCTCGACCCCACCGAGTTCCAGGCCCGGATCGATCAGGCCAGGGCCAATCTCGACAAAGCCTTGAAAAACCGGCAGCAGCTGGAAACCATGCTGGATGTCTACACCCGCACCCTCCCGGCGGAAGTGGCCCGTGCCGAGGCCGGTGTCGCCTCGGCGCGCTATGCGCTGGACGACGCCCGGAAAAACAGCCTTCGCTACGATCATCTGTTCCAGAAAGACGTGGTCTCGGAGAAAGAGCGGGACCAGGTGACACTCGGCCGCGATACCGCGGCCGCCCGGCTGGCCGAGGGGGAAGCTCTGCTCCTCGCGGCACGAAGCAATCTGAAAAAGATCGACGCCACCCGGCAGGAAATCGCGGCGGCCCGCTCGCAGGAAGCCGCCGCCAGAGCGGCGCTGGATCAGGCGGAAATCCAGATGAGCCACACGCGGCTTCGGGCGCCGATCAGCGGCATCATCACCGGCCGCAATGTCGAACCGGGCGAGGTGGCGACTTCGGGCCGTGAAGTGATAAGCCTGGCCGACCTCTCGGTGGTGGATCTGAAAATCTATGTCGAGGAAACGGCTATCGGCAGCGTCAAACCGGGCCAGAAGGTCGACGTCAAAGTGGACACCTTTCCCAACAAAGTCTATGCCGGTGAGGTCTCCTTCATCTCCCCGGAAGGCGAGTTCACGCCAAAGATCATCCAGACCCGGAAAGAGCGGGTCAAGCTGGTCTATCTGGTGAAGGTTTCCATTCCCAACCCGGGTTTTGAATTGAAGTCGGGGATGCCCGCCGATGCCTGGCTGCGATAGCCCTTTCGTTCAGGTCGACCGGGTGTCCATGCGTTTCGGTCCGGCCGAAGCGGTCCGCGAGGTTTCCTTCGACATTCCGCGGGGAACCATCTTCGGCCTGGTGGGCTCCGACGGCGCCGGCAAATCCACGCTGCTGCGGATGATCGCCACGATGGTCCGGCCGACCTCGGGAACGATCCGGATCGACGGCTTCGATGTCGTGTCCGAGAAAAAGCGGGTCAAGGAGCGAATCGGTTACATGCCCCAGCGCTTCGGCCTCTACCAGGACCTGACGGTCGGCGAAAATATCGATTTCTTCCTGAACATCTACGGCATCCGCGGCGCCGAAAGAAGAAAGCGGAGGGAGAAGTACCTCGGATTTTCGAATCTCCTGCCCTTTTTGAACCGCCCGGCGGGCAACCTCTCCGGCGGCATGAAGCAGAAACTGGGACTGGCCTGCGTTCTGGTCCACGAACCGCGGATGCTCGTCCTGGACGAGCCCACCAACGGCGTCGACCCGGTTTCCCGCACGGAATTCTGGGACATCCTGGACGAGATGCGGCGGGGCGGAATGACCGTCCTCGTTTCCACGGCCTATCTGGATGAGGGTGAAAAATGCGACGCCGTCGGCCTGATGCACCGGTCGCGGCTGCTGGCCGTAGACGCACCGGCTAAGGTCCAATCCGGTTTTCCGTCTCTGGAAGACGCCATTGTCGCGCGCATCCAGGAAGCCGACAAGGAACTGGCTGATGACACCTTCAAACGATGATGTCATCCGCGTCCGCGGGCTGGAGAAGCGGTTCGGTCCGTTCGTCGCGGTGGACCGGATCTCCTTTTTCGTGAGGAAGGGGGAGATTTTCGGTTTCCTGGGCTCCAACGGCTCCGGCAAGTCCACGACGATTCGCATGCTCTGCGGAATCATCACGCCGACCTCCGGCGAGGGGGTTGTGGCCGGTCACGACCTTTTCCGGGAGCCCGAGGCGATCAAGCAGTCCATCGGTTACATGTCCCAGAAGTTCTCCCTCTACGAAGATCTCACCCCCCGTGAAAACCTGAGGTTCTATCTCGGCATCTACGCGGTGCCGCCGGAGCGGTGGGAGGAGCGGATTGCCTGGGTGCTGGAAATGACCCGGCTTCAGGATGCCCGCCACCGTCTCACACGGGAGCTCCCGCCCGGATGGCGGCAGCGGCTCGCTCTCGGCTGCGCCCTTCTGCACCGGCCGGACCTTCTTTTCCTGGACGAACCCACCTCCGGCGTCGATCCCATCACCCGGCGGAACTTCTGGCGCTTCATCGGCGAGCTCGCCGCGGAAGGTGTCACCGTGTTCGTCACGACGCATTATATGGACGAGGCCCGCCATTGCAGCCGGATCGTCATGATCAACGAGGGGAAAATCGTCGCGGCGGGAAGTCCGGCGGACATCGTCCGCCAGGCCTGCCCGGAAAATCCGAACGCCGATCTGAACGACGCCTTCGTCACGCTCATGTCCGGACGGGCATGCGGGAATTATCACCGGAGCGGAGGCGGAGCCCGTTGAATCCGAGAAAAATCCAGGCCATCGCGCGCAAGGAGATTTACCATCTGATCCGGGACGCCCGCAGCCTTTACCTGGCGTTTGCCATTCCGCTACTGCTCATCCTGCTGTTCGGCTACGCGCTGAGTCTGGACGTGGACAACATCCCGACGGTGGTGCTGGACCAGGACCGGACGGACATGAGCCGCGATTTCATCCGCCGCCTGGACGCGTCCTCGTACTTCACGGTGACCGCTCACCTGCCCCACAGCCGGGCCGTTGCGGAGTCGCTCGACCACGGGCGAGCCACGCTGGCTGTCATCATTCCCCCCGACTGGACAGAAAACATCCGGGCGGACCGGGAGGCGCCGATGCAGATCCTCCTGGACGGCAGCGATCCGAATTTCACCGGCATCGCCCGTGGGTACGTCAACGCGTTTGTGGAGCGGTACAACCGGGACCTGCTCGCCCAGTTTCTCCGCCGCCAGGGAATGGAGCGCATCGATCCCCCCGTGGAAGGTCGCATTCGGGTCTGGTTCAACGAGGATCTGGAGAGCCGAAACTTCATCATCCCCGGCATCATCGCCGTCATCATCATGATCGTCGGCGCCATGCTGA
>CAYWTL010000080.1:0-10528 GCA_964460245.1 uncultured Syntrophaceae bacterium
TGCGCGTCCTTCAGGAAAAGGAATTCGAGCGGGTGGGGGGGAACGAGGCCATTCGCGTCGACGTGCGCTTCATCGCCGCCACCAACAAGAACCTGACGGAGATGGTCCGCCAGGGAACTTTCCGTGAAGACCTGTTTTACCGCCTGAACGTTTTTTCCATCGAGCTTCCCCCGCTTCGGGACCGGAAAGAGGACATCCCCCTGCTGGCGGCCCATTTCCTGGAAAAGATGGGCAACTCCGCCAGGCTTGCCCCCGAAATCCTTCAGCTTCTGGCGGCCTGCTCCTGGCCCGGAAATGTGCGGGAACTTCAAAACACCCTGGAAAGGGCCGCCGTCCTGGCAGACGACGGAACCATCACGCCCGCGCTCCTGCCGGCGCAGATCACCGGAACCGCAAAAGAGATCATCGGCCCATCGGATGCAACCGCGCCGAAATCCATCGATGAACGCATCGACGAAGTGGAGCGGGGCCTCATCATCGAGGCGCTCAGCCGGTCCGGCGGCATTCAGGTCAAAGCAGCCGAAATTCTCGGGATCAACCAAAGGAGCCTCTGGCACCGCATCAAGAAACTCGGCATCGACGTAAACAGCCTCAAAAATCAACAAAAAATGTAGATTGACCACCAAATCCTGAGATTTCTCCTTTTTTCGCCCAGTCCTGAAAAAGCCCGCCGGAACGATCAGATTTCATTTCCCTCTTTTTTAACTCAATTAATACTGAATGATATCATTTATTTATTTGTAACGCTGGCCGGCATGGATCCGTTAACGGGGCTTTTTCGGATATATTGGCATGAATGATGCTGGATAATCAGACAAAAAAGCAGAAAAATACCGTCACCGATGATGGTGTCATCATGAAAGGAGGTTGTTGAAATGAAAAAATCACCATTGAGGAATGATAGGGGTTTCACCCTCATCGAGATCATCGCGGTCCTGGTTATCCTGGGGATCCTGGCGGCCGTTGCGATTCCCAAATACATTGATATGCGCGAAGATGCTGTTATAAAAGCAGCGCAGGCAGCAAATGGCGAATTAAACGCCCGTGAAAGGTTGTATTTGGCGCAATGGAAGCTGAAAGGTTGCGAAAACGCCTATCCATTCCTGAATGATACAACTACAGTATGTACAGGGACTGGTTTACCGCTCCCCGGACCTACGACTAACTTGGGCGGTGATTGGCCTGGCAGTGCTGATTTTACTGTTACTGGAGGTAATTTAACTTTTCAAGGGAAAACAGTATATTTCACAAGATCTGCATCAAAATTGGACCCTGTTAACGAACCTGCTTTCTGGACAGTAAGTTTGAAACCTCCCACCGCACCGTGAGCCAGAGTAAGGTTAAATCGGGACAGAAACCAATTTATTATTGACAGTTACAAACTAATAATAGGGACAGAAACCTATTTTTCTTGACATGAAAGCCTTTACCGGTTTATAGCTTTTCCATGCCAAGAATATCCCGCGCCATCGCTATCGAATACGCCTAACAGGCCAAGACGCCGCCTCCTTCATAACCGTTTGTTATTTATCAGCAATATGAAGGGCGCCTGCTGATCAATCCTTCCGGAAAGACGATATAAATTCCCAAACGATGCAATAGGTAAAAGAGGGACAGAAACCTATTTTTCTTGACATGAAAGCCTGGACCGGATTATCGTTTTTCCCATGCCAAGAACATCCCGCGCCATAGACATCGTATACTCCTAACGAGCCAAGACGCCGCCTCCTTCATAACCGTTTGTTATTTATCAGTAATATGAAGGGCGCCTGCTGATCAATCCTTCCGGAAAGACGATATAAATTCCCAAACAATGCAATAAAAGTGATTTATCCTTGCAAATCAAAATATATCATTTTATAATGCAAGAATGATAAACCGAAAAATACAATCTGCCGTCGAGAAATCGTTGGCCCAGTATCCCGTGGTCGGAATACTGGGCCCGCGCCAGGTCGGCAAAACGACCCTGGCAAAAGCCATCAGAAGCTCTCTCACTCGAAATACAGTCTATCTCGATCTGGAACTGCCGTCGGATATCAACAAGCTTCAGGACCCAGAGATGTATCTGGGACCGCTTGCCGATTCCCTGGTGATCATCGATGAAATCCAGCGCTTTCCAATCCTGTTCCCGCTTTTGCGCGCCCTGGTCGACCAGAAAAGGACCGCAGGCCGGTTTCTCATCCTCGGATCGGCCTCACCGGATCTGATCCGGCACGCATCGGAAAGTCTGGCCGGACGAATTGTCTATCATGAACTGACTCCCTTTCTTCTGCAAGAAACCGGCGGCGATGAACTCCGGCGTCTTTGGCTCAGGGGCGGCTACCCGGAAAGCTTCCTCGCCGCTTCGGACGAAACGAGCTTTGGCTGGCGGGAAGCTTTCATCAAGACTTACCTCGAAATGGACATCCCGCAATTGGGCATCCGGGTCCCGGCGATGCAGCTTCGGCGATTCTGGACGATGCTCTCCCATTATCACGGCCACCTGTGGAATGCCGCACAGATCGCAGGCAGTTTGGGGATTTCAGCGCCCACCGTCCAGAAATATCTGGATATCCTCACGGACACCTTTATCGTCCGGCAATTGCCCCCCCTTCGCGCCAATGTGAAAAAGAGGCTGATCAAATCCGCCAAGGTGTACATCCGGGACACAGGCCTCCTTCACGCCCTGATGAGAAACCGGACGATGGAGGACCTTTACGGCTATCCTTCCCTGGGCCTTTCCTGGGAAGGCTTTGTCGTCGAACAGATCCTCGGGTCGCTGCCTGATGCGGAGCAGGCTTTTTTTTATCGCACCAATGCCGGGGCCGAAATCGATCTTGTGCTGGCCGATCACCCGGGAGGTCCGGTCGCGATCGAAATCAAATATTCCTTGAGCCCAAAAGCAACCCGAGGATTCTGGAACGGCTATGAGGACCTGGGATGTAAAAAAGGATTCATCGTTTACCCCGGAGAAGAGGTATACCCCGTCGGCAGGAATGTCACGACTCTCCCCGTTATGTTAATTGGGGACAGAAACCTATTTTCCTTGACATGAAAGCCTTTACCGGTTTACAGTTTTTCCATGCCAAGAATATCCCGCGCCATAGCCATAGGATACCCCCATCACGTCACGCAACGGGGGAATTACCGGCAAACGGTCTTCACAGAAACGGCTGATTATACTCAGTACCTGGATTTTCTCGCCCAATATGCCCCCCAATGCGATCTGGACATCTGGGCATACTGCCTAATGCCGAACCATGTCCACATGGTGTGCGTTCCCCAGCAGCCGGATTCGCTCTCCCGAACGTTGCACACCGTCCATATGAAATATGCCCGGTACTTCAACAACAAGATGAGCGCCGTCGGCCATCTTTGGCAGGGACGTTTCTTTTCCTGCGCTTTGGATGAGCGCCATGTGTATGCGGCCGTTCGGTATGTGGAAAGAAACCCGATTCGCGGCGGCCTTGTTTCTTCGCCGGATGATTACCCCTGGTCGAGCGCGAAAGCCCATATCGCGGGCGAGAAGAATCCTGTCCTGTCGGGTAGTTGTTTTCTTACGGAAACCGTGACGGACTGGCGGCAATATCTGGGGATGGGGCCTGATTCGGCGGAGGAAACCACTGTCGTCAAAGCAACGCTTACCGGCCGCCCTTGCGGCGGTGAGGATTTCATCATGGGCGTGGAAGAGCGCCTGGGTCGCAAACTAACACCCAGGCCGCGGGGCCGCCCCCGGAAAAAATAGGTTTCTGTCACCAATTTAATATGAAGCGAGCCTTGAGAAACGACAGCGACCACCGCGGCTTCACCCTGATCGAACTGGTCATCGTCCTGATTGTCATGTCGATTGTCGCTGTCTTTATTGCGAGCCGTGCGTCAACGAGCGGCAACGATCTGATTGCCGAAACGGACACCCTCAAATCCCATCTGCGCTACGCCCAGATTCGAGCGATGAACGACGACGTGCCCTGGGGGATTCACATCCCCGATGCCGGTTCTTATGAATTATACTGGAAAAACGTTCCGGCCACCGATCAAGTGCTCCCTGGCGAAAAGCCGGGCGCATCGGCACAGAAACATACCTTTCAAGGCGCCGTGACCGTCACGTCCGCAACAGGAACGACGTACAACTTCAATCATTGGGGAACGCCCGTGGACGCCTCCGGTTCGGCCATCGCGGCAAACCAAACCATCACGCTTTCCGAGGGCGCGGCGACAAGCGGCATTACGATCACCAAAAACACGGGATACATTCCATGAGGCGGAGTCAGCGAACATCCGGCTTCACGCTCATCGAAGTCATCGCAACGCTCGTAATTGTCTCGGTTCTGGGAACGGTCGTATACGTCTATTTCGGAAAGGGATTTCTGGAAAGCGTCACACCGGTCACGCGCCTGAAAACGACAGCGTCACTGCACCGGGTCATGGAGAACATCACGGCGGACTACAACGTGTTTCCAAAATGGCGAAGCGGCACGAATTACACGAAAGACATATCATATGTAATTCCTACATATTTCAACGGCTATTATTATATATGCGATATCGGTGGGACGAGTGCCACGGACGAACCAGACTGGTCACCGATAAATGGCGGAACAAAACTAACTGATGGTACCGTTACCTGGAAGTACGGCGGCCGCGTGCGTATACTACGATCGCTGACAACTTTGCAGACAAACATCGGGACGGAAGATACCGACCAGCCGACAAACGAATATGGAAAAAATCCCGATGGGACGACCTACACAAAATACACTGTTATTAAGAATAGTTTTATCAAATTTGAAAACGACAAAGAGCAGAATGTCGACACTGGCGATGCTAAAAATATTCTTAAGGTAACTCTGAAAAATGAAAATGGGGAAACGCTGACTGCGCTGTTTTTTTCCGACTGAGGGGCATGGTGGAACGGCAAATATCTAACGACAAGGGATTAACGCTGATCGAACTGGTCACGGTGATCATCATCGCCGCCATTCTCAGTGCTGTCGCAGGCATGGGACTGGTGCAGATCGCAAACGGCTACATCTTTGCCAGGAAGAACGCGGCCGCCTCGCAGCAGGCACAGGTCGCCCTGGCCCGGATGGTGAAGGAACTTTCATCGATAAAATCAATTTCAGCGGCAACATTGACCTCGCTGACTTATCAACGAGAACACGATGTCACCCACATCATCGAAACGCACAAGCTCTCCTGGGCAAGCGCGGATCAGACGATCAAGCTTGACGGTGATGTGCTGATTGACAAGGTGCAATCCTTCAGCCTTTCTTATCACAATACTTACAATACAGCGGCCCCGACGTATTCTTCAGACACGTCGGTTATCGAATTTACGCTTACACTGAAGGGCTATAACGACACCCCGCTTACCTTTGTCGAAAGGGTGGCCATTTAGATGCACAGACAAAGCAAGAAAATCCTGAATCATAAGGGAACCGCTCTGCTCTATGCCGTTTTCGCCATCACCGCCACCGCGGTCCTGGGAACGGGGATCTATTTCATGACCACCACGTCGACCTTCAGCGGCCTCAGTGCAAACGACCGGAACCGCGCCCACCAACTCGCCCTGGCCGGACGGGACTTTGCCGTGGTGAAAAACCTTGAGAATACGGTACAGACATATAAGGATGGCAGGGATTTCACCATGTCCAACGGCGATAAGTTCAACCTTGTCATCAAGGACGACGAGATCACATCGACGGGCGTCGTCAAGGCAGGCACCCCCTATGTGGCGAGGCAGATCCTTGCCGTCAAGATCGCCGGGTTCCGCAGATCGGCAGACATCAGCTTTGCGAAAGACATCCAGGCATTCACCAAGCCCGTCGAATCCAAGACGGGGTTGATCACCACGGATACCGCGGCGGGCAGGGTATCGCTGGGGAAAATCACCACCGGCGGTGGATGGGAGAATAACTTCGGCGCCCTCTGGTACCGCGGAAACGCCGTGCAGGGCGATTGCACGGATGGCCGGTGCAAATTCGGCACGGGGTTTCGGGCCTTTTTCGTGTTTCAGATCAATGCCAGCGAGGCGGGGGCAGACGGGTTTACCTTTGCCTTTTTCGGCGGCTCGGCGGAAGACCCAGCGAGCAGCCTGATCGCCAACGACGTCTACTCCGTCGGGGGGGACAAGTACAAGAGAGAGGACAAAGGAGAGCTGATGGGATACGCTGGAGATTCGCGCCTGGAGGCGGGCAGTTATCTCGATGGAATCACGAGGACAGCCGCCGGCTGTCCCTCGCCGCTGGACTGCGCCGCCGGACGCGGCATTCAGCCGCCTAAGATGGCTGTTGAATTCGACGCCAAGACGAACAAGGACCTCAACGACGTGTGTTTTGCCGATAGCAGACGTGACGGGGACGAATTACCCGATCCTCGAAATCATGCGGGTTACGTATTCTGGGGTGACAACACAGCCAGCGCTTGCGACACGACAATCGGGGCAAATACCTATGATGACAACCTGCACAACGCCGGAACGGACAGCGCGTCCGACCCGCGGAATTCAAAAAGGCCATCCGACGGCGCGGATCCGAGCTATTACAATGCCGTCGTTACATGGCCTGAAGAAAAGAAATGGCTCCTCAGCAACGCGCCAACCAACATCTACGCTTTTCGAATCGAAGTGAATCGCGGCAATGAGCCAAACGCCAGTGGAAATGAATACGAAATCAAAGCATGGATAGAGCCATGTTCCGATCTGGACTGCACCAATTATGATGATGCATCCGAATTGGCAAATACAAAAGTCAACTACACTGGCTTGCTGGAATCAAAACTGAAAAGAATGATAGGGACAAATCCTGTTGTGTTGTCAACGGCCCTGCATAAGAAATTCGACACCTTCTTCTTCGGCTGGACGACCGCGACTGGCAGTGCGACACAGGAGATTCTGATCAATCGATTCAGGATGAATTTCCGAAAATAAAGCGCTTGTGATGCCGGCCGCGGCGCCTACGAAGCACGATTCGGATGCTTCATGTTATTCGTCCAGGGCGCTCTTCCAACCGTTTCTCGGTGACGCCATCCTTCTTTTCAGGACCAAGTCAAGCCCATCCGGCCAAAAAGAATGTGGAATTCAGCGCCATATGATGGTAGTATAACTACATATGGCCGCTCTTCATTTAAGAGCGGCGAATCGCTATGAGCGACGATCGGGAGGACGCGGAAAATTAACCTTCGCAAGCAGATTGAAAGCAACGGGCTGATCCTGATCGCCATGATGATGGTCGTCATTTACTGGACCTTCGACACCGTGGCATCGGGCCAGCTCCTGACGCGCATTCTGATCACCGCGCTCGTCTTGACCTACGGGATTTTCACACAGTCCCTCATCAATTCCCGCAACGAAGCGCTGGCGGAAAAAGAGCGCACGCAGAAGCAGCTGATCCAGTCGGAAAAGCTGGCGGCGCTGGGAGCGGTCGCCGCGGGCGTCGCGCACGAAGTGAAGAACCCGCTGGCGATCATCATCCAGGGCATCGAGTACCTGAAATCCTCCCTGGGCTCGGAAGCCGGCCTGCTGGACGCGAGCAGCCGCATCGAGAAATCGGCGTTTCGGGCGGACAACATCGTGAAGGGACTGCTCGGCTACGCCCGCCAAATCACGCTGAAGCCGGGCGAGGGCGACATCGTTCCGGTGATCGAAGAAACCCTGTCCTACGTGGAGCAGCAGCTCAGAGACCGGCAGATCCGGGTGGAAAAGCAATTCGCGCCGGATCTCCCGGTCGCGATCATGGACAGCAATCAGATCAAGCAGGTATTCACCAACCTTTTCATGAACGCCATCGAGGCCATGCCGAAGGGAGGCACCCTGGGCATCCGCACGGAAATGGCCGGCCTGTCCGAAGGACGGCGCCATCTGAAGATCGTCGTTGCGGACACCGGCGTGGGAATCCCGGCGGACAAGGTGCGGAACGTCTTCGACCCCTTTTTCACGACGAAGGACGATGAACGGAACACGGGGTTGGGTTTATCCATTTCGAAGGGCATCATCGACAACCACCAGGGATCGATTGATATCGAGAGCACACCGGGGAAAGGGACGCGTGTCGTGATCGAACTGCCGACCGGCGGCGCCGGGAATCGCGTGTGAACGCATCAAAAAGGAGGGCAAGTCGATGGAACCGTCAAAAAGCAGACCCCCTTCGATAAAAAAGACAATCCTGATCATCGACGATGAGGAGGATTTCTGCTTTTTTGTCAAACTGAATCTCGAAAAAACGGGAAAGTACGACGTGCTGACCGCCACCAGCGGGTCCGATGGGCTCAAGCTGGCGATCAAGCACCAGCCCGACCTGATCCTTCTGGACATCATCATGCCGGTCATGCCGGGCACCCGGGTGGCCGAGGAGCTGCTGAATCACAAGGCCACGAAGGACATCCCCATCATCTTTGTGACGGCCATCGTCAAAAGGGGCGAACTGGGCCCGCGGGACGACAAGATCGGGGGAAGATATTTCATTTTCAAGCCCGTCAAGCTGAACGAGCTGCTTGTCGAGATCGAAAACCGGCTCGGTTCCTGAAACGCCGGCCTGTTACACAGGCCCGATGACATCGAAAATCGATTTTTCGCCCACGAGCCCCTTGAGGTTGACATGGTCGATCTTTTCGGTCTTGAAGGCGTCCCCGACCAGTCGAAAGGTCTCGCTGCAGATCAGGATCTGATTCTCGCTCGCAAGTCGCTCCAGCCTTGACGCCAGGTTGACCGGAGTCCCCAGAACGGTATATTCCTTCTTGATGGGCGACCCGAACATCCCCACCATGGCGTCCCCCGTTCCGATCCCGATTCCGACGGGAATCCGGATATTCCTTTTTTTCAGGATTTTGTCGTTGATTTCGGCCATTTTCTCCCGCATCCGCAGGGCGCAGGTGACGGCGCGAACGGCATCGTCCTCATAGGCCACCGGGGCCCCGAATATGGCCATGACGCTGTCGCCGATGTGCTTGTCCAGCGTGCCGTTGGTTTCAAAGACGATCCGGTCCAGCGGCAGGAAATAATAACGATTCAGCAGATCGGCGATTTCCTGTGGAGACATCTTTTCCGTCAGTTCCGCGAATCCCCGTATGTCGGTAAAGAGGATGCTGACCTTTCTGATGCGCGGGACCAGCTTGATGTCGGTCTTCCGCATGACGTCGAGGACCTGTTCCGAAACGAGCTGCTTCAGCCTCTTTTTCATGCTGATTTCGCGGAGTTTCTGCCGCAGTTCCTTGTTGTCGAAGGGTTTGGTCAGGAAACCGTCGATGCCCAGATTCACCGTTTCGATGGCGCTGTCCAGCGTTGCGTAGCCGGTCAGAATGATGCGGATGATGTCCGGGTTGATCCGGCCGATCCGGGTCAGGGTCTCCAGGCCATCCATCCCCGGCATCTTGAAATCCGAGATGACGGTCTCGATGTCCTCCGGACACTGCTGGGTTACGCCGATCGCATCGGACCCGCTGGCGGCCTGAAGGACCTCGTATCCGTCCCGTTCAAGAACCTTTTTCAGGGAGATCCGGACACCCTCTTCATCATCGACAATCAGGATCTTCATGACTTCCCACCCCTTCTGCACGGAAGTTCGATTGTAACGGTTGTTCCCTTGGCGACTTCACTGCTGACCCGGATATCGCCGTTGTGCTTTTTGATGATTTCATAGGAGACATAAAGCCCCAAGCCCGACCCTTTTCCCACATCCTTGGTCGTGAAAAAGGGTTTGAAAATGTCCCGGACGACGGACGGATCGATGCCGACACCCTCATCCCGGCACACCACGACGACGCGATCGGCCTCCCGGTCATGAAAGGTGGAAAGGAAGATCCTCCCCTTGCCGTCGGGCAGGGCCTGAAGGGCGTTTTTGATGACGTTGATGAGCACCTGCCCCAGGTTGGAAAAGTTTCCCTTGATGACGGGGAGCTGAGGATCGTATTTTTTCTCGATCCCCAGCTCCATCGATTTATACGTGTTGTGCAGGACCCTCAGCGCATCCTCCAGGACGGCGTTCATGTCGACATCTTCTTCATAGGTCTGTCTCTGACGGGACAGATCCAGCACGCTCCGCACGATTTCCTTGGTCCGGTTCAACTCTTTGAGCGCGTATGTCAGATCCTGAAGGATCTCCTGATCGACCGGCCGTTGCTCCTGCTGCTCCTCGATCAGCTCGATGTCGGTTTGAATGAAACTCGATGCGCTGGCCAGCGGACTGTTCAGTTCGTGGGCAATGCCGGCCACCAGCTGGCCGATCGCCGCCAGGCTCTCCGATTGGATCAACTGCGCCTGCGTCCTTTCCTTTTCAAGCAGCGCCTGTTTGCGCCCATTGATCAGGGTCTGCGTGAAAATGCCGTACACGATGACCAGCGCGGCGATCAGCAGGCGCGTCATGTATTGTCCGGACGCCAGGGAATCGAAGGTCCAGTAGATGACCACCATGAAGACGGCAATCAGGATCAACCCATTGGATTCGATCTGTTTCCGGACAGAAAATCGATTCTCCACACGTCCCGCCCGAGGAATTCCGCGCCCAGGATTCTATGCAATCAAACGGATAACTATGCCAATTTTCTAAATGAAAAA
>CAYWTL010000081.1:0-6190 GCA_964460245.1 uncultured Syntrophaceae bacterium
TCGATTTGGGGGCCAACAGCTCTCACGGGGGTTCGAATCCCCCTCTCTCCGCCAGAATAGAGTAATTGTCATTCCCGCGAATGCAGCGAAGCCCAGCGCATGCCGGGGGAATCCATGATATATAATAGTTGTTCTTTAGATGATTAAAATTTTGCGGAGAGATGTCCGAGCGGCTGAAGGAGCACGACTGGAAATCGTGTGTATGCCCCCAAAGGTGTACCGGGGGTTCGAATCCCCCTCTCTCCGCCAAGAACGGATAGCCGGGCCCTGTGCAATGGAGGATTGCGAACCCCGTCAGGTCCGGAAGGAAGCAGCGGTAGCAAGTGCCGACATGTGCTGCAGGTCAACCTGGCTATCCTTCTTCTCCGCATCGCATCGCCCTGACTCGAGAAGATTTTCACCGCAAACATGGATTACCTTGTCTTAGCCCGCAAATGGAGGCCCCAATCCTTCGAGGAGGTCCTCGGCCAGGAGCAGGCGGTCAAAACCCTTCAGAACGCAATCCGGTACGGCCGCATCGCCCACGCCTTCATTTTCAGCGGCCCGCGGGGCGTGGGGAAGACCTCCGTCGCCCGCATCATGGCCAAGGCGCTGAACTGCGAGACCGGTCCCACGCCCACTCCCTGCAACGCCTGCGTCAACTGCCGGGAAATCACGGACGGAATCGCCATGGATGTCCGGGAGATCGACGGCGCCTCCAACCGGGGCATCGACGAAATCCGTGAACTGCGGGAAAACCTCAAGTTCCTGCCCCTGTCGTCCCGCCACAAGATATACATCATCGACGAAGTCCACATGCTGACGCGAGAGGCCTTCAACGCCCTGCTGAAGACGCTGGAGGAACCGCCGGCGCATGTCGTATTCATCTTTGCCACCACCGAAACCCACAAGATCCCCGCGACGATCCTCTCCCGTTGCCAGTGCCACGAATTTCGAAGAATCCCGCTTCGGCAGATCGCGGACAACCTGCGGAAGATCGCCGGGGCGGAGGGCATCACGGTCACCGAAAGGGGATTGAACTGGATTGCCGCCTCCGGCGATGGCAGCATGAGGGACGCCCAGAGCATCTTCGACCAGGCCATCTCCTATGCCGGCGCCGACATTCAGGATCGGGAGCTTGAGGAGCTGCTCGGCCTTTCGGACCGGCGGTTTCTCTTTTCCCTTTCCGAAGCAGTCCTCGCGAGGGACGCCGGCAAGTGCCTGCAGATCGTCGAGGAGGGGTACTACGCCGGCCTGGACATGAAGCACTTCCATGAAACGCTGCTCGGTCATTTCCGGAACCTGCTGCTGACGAAGATCCTCGGCAAGGATCGGGATCTGCCGGACGTGGCGGACGACGACCGCGCCAGGCTCGCGGCCCAGGCGGAAGGCATCCCCCGGGAAACGCTGCAGCGCCTGCTGGACATCCTGATGGCCGAGGAGGAAACCATTCGGCGAAGCCAGAACCCGAGAATCAACCTGGAGACCACCCTGGTGCGAATGGCCTATCTCGAACCCATGATCCCGATCGATGAAGTCCTTTCGAAGATGGAAAGCCTGGAAAAGAGGCTGGCGGCGAACCCGGGCCGGTCCCTTTCCGAAAAACCGGCAAAGAGCGGGGAGGCGGCGTCTGAAAAGCCCGATCCGGAGCGCTCCGCGAAACGGGCGCCCTACAAACGCGGGGCGGCGCAGACTCCATTCGAAAAGCCGGAAGCGGGGGAAAGGTCGCCGGAACACGGCATCGGCGAAAGCCGGGACCCGGAAACCCTCTGGGAAGATTACCGGACCTTCCTGAAAAAACAGAGTCCCCTTCTCTGGTCGAAAATCGAACCGGGCAAATGTCTCGGCTGCGAATCGGGGCGGCTGCGAATCGGCTTTCAGAGGGGATATATCTTTCTCGACGACATCAACGAGAAGTCCCAGCGGGAGCGCCTGCTTGAAATCACCCGGGATTTTTTCAAAAAGGACATTTCCGTCGACATTGAAATCACGGAACCCGACCCGGAAAGCGCTTCACCGAATACCGCGGGCAATGGCAGGAACGGCAGGAACAACGAAATCCGCAGGCATGCCCTGAACCAGCCCATGTTGCAGAAGGTTCTCGACATGTTCGAAGGCGCCGAGGTCCGCGAGGTCATCCTCACGGACACGCCCTCCACCTGAGCGCGGCGGCGTCCCGGCCCGACCATCACCGACAAGGAGGTTTTCGATCCGTGCAGAATTTTGGAAACATCATGAAACAGGCAAAAAAGCTTCAGGAGCGGATGGCCCAGCTCCAGGACGAGCTGGCGCTCAAGACCGTGGAGGCCTCGGCGGGCGGCGGCATGGTGTCCGTCCGGGTGAACGGCAAGCACGAACTCGTGTCCCTGAAGATCGACCGGGAAGTGGTGAATCCGGAGGACCTGGACATGCTCCAGGACCTGATCATCGCGGCAGTCAACGAAGGGGTCCGCAAGGCCCAGGAGATGGCCGCTGCGGAGATGGCCAAGATCACCGGCGGCCTGAGCATCCCCGGGCTCTCCTGAGCAGCCCCGGCGATTTCCGTTGAAACCGCGGCAAGGAATCCCTCACGATGACAGGTTACGCACTCCCCATCAAACGCCTGATCCAGGAACTCGGCCGGCTCCCCGGCATCGGTGAAAAGACGGCCACGCGGCTGGCGACCCACATCCTTCGCCTTCCCGAGGAGGACGCGGGAAGGCTGGCGGACAGCATCCTGGAAGTCAAGCGGAGAATCCGGCTCTGCTCCCTCTGCTTCAACCTGGCCGAGGGCGACCGCTGCGAAATCTGCGGCGACGCCTCCCGGGACAGAGAGATGCTCTGCGTGGTGGAAGAGCCGGATTCGCTGATCGCCATTGAAGACAGCGGCGGCTTCCGGGGGACTTACCATGTGCTTCACGGGGTCCTGGCCCCGCTCGACGGCATCGGTCCGGAGCACCTGCGGCTGCAGGCGCTGGTCGAACGGATCCGGCGGGACGGGATTCGGGAAATCATCCTGGCGACGAACCCCAGCGTGCAGGGCGAATCCACCGCCCTGCTCATCATGCGGATGGTCAAGGATCTGCCGGTCAAGGTCAGCCGGATCGCGCAGGGCGTCCCCGTCGGCGGGGACCTGAAGTACCTCGACCGCATGACCCTGTCCAAGTCCCTCGAATTCCGTCGGGGGATGTAGCCCCATGAACCCCGTCCGAAAGATCGCCTGTCCGATCATCACGGCCGCCGTCCGGCGGCTCTTCATCGAAGCCAACACGGAGCTGGGAAAGGACGTCACGGATTCGCTCCGGCGGGCCAGAGACTCGGAAACGTCGGGAGCGGGCCGCTATGTCCTGGACCGGATCCTTGAAAACGCGGAGATTGCCGATCGGGACTTCATGCCGCTCTGCCAGGACACGGGGCTGGCCATCGTTTTTGCCGAGGTCGGGCAGGACGTGCACGTAACCGGCGGCGACTTTCAGGACGCCGTTCAGGAAGGCGTCCGGCAGGCCTACGGGGAGGGATTTCTCCGCAAATCGATCTGCGATCCCTTCACCCGAGCGAACACCGGCGACAACACGCCGGCCGTCGTTCACACCGAGATCGTCCCGGGCCGGCAGATCCGGATTGCGGTCATGCCCAAGGGAGGCGGCAGCGAAAACATGAGCGGCGTGGCCATGCTGGTCCCCGCAGCGGGATGGGAGGGCGTCAAGGAACACGTCATCGGACGGGTCGCCGAGGCGGGACCGAACCCCTGCCCACCGACCGTGATCGGCGTGGGCATCGGCGGCGACATCGAAATGGCTGCGATCCTGGCGAAGAAGGCCCTGCTCCGACCGCTGGGCGAACGGAACCGGAAGGATCCCCGCCTGGCCAAACTGGAGGAGGAGCTGCTCGCGGAAATCAACCGGCTGGGAATCGGCCCCCAGGGATACGGCGGCAGAACCACCGCCCTGGCCGTGCATGCGGAAATGATGCCCTGCCACATCGCGAGCCTTCCCGTGGCCGTCAACATCCAGTGCCATGTCGTGCGGCACAAAGAGGCGATCCTCTGAAGGGCGGAGGCCGGCAGACTTGAAAAATTCCGTGGACATTCGGACCCCCCTGACTTCCGACATCTGCCGGCGACTGCGCGCCGGAGACGGCGTTTTTCTGAGCGGGGAAATCTACACGGGCCGCGATGCGGCGCACCGCCGCCTCCTCGAGGCGCTCCGGCAGGGCAGGCCCCTGCCGATCGACCTTGAGGATGAGACCCTGTTTTACGCGGCCCCGACCCCGGCCCGGCCGGGTCGCGTCATCGGATCCATCGGGCCGACGACCAGCTACCGCATGGACGCCTGCACCCCGGCCCTGATCGAGCGGGGATTGCGGGGGATGATCGGCAAGGGGAAGCGCTCGCCGGAGGTCATCGCGGCAATCCGGAAGCATGGGGCCGTTTACTTCGGCGCGATCGGCGGCATTGCCGCCCTGACGTCGCGGTGCATCAAACGGGCGGCCGTGGCGGCCTATGAAGACCTGGGGCCGGAGGCCATCCTGCGGCTGGTCGTGGACCGGATGCCCCTGGTCGTGATCAACGACGCCCGGGGGGGGGATCTTTATCAGAGACTCCCGGAATAGCGCGCCGATCGAGGCGCGACGGGGCCGGGCCAAGGGTTCGCGGGCGCGCCGCACGTGAAAGCACTCCGCTTGCGCCTTCCCCAAGGCCGGTTCTCCGGCCGCCAAACAGCTGCCAAATTTGCTGTTGACAATGAATATAATTTCGAATATGAGGGGGCGTCCCACTATCAGACATTTCGAACACATCATCGACGCAGTAATCCAATAGACGGGAGAAAAATCAAATGATTGAAGTAAGGTGGCATGGAAGGGGCGGCCAGGGTGCGGTGACCTCCGTGGAGCTGCTTGCCTTGGCGGCGATCGAGGAGGGGAAATATGCCCAGGGCTTCCCGGCATTCGGGCCCGAGCGCCGGGGGGCGCCGGTCATGGCCTATAACCGGGTGTCCGAAAAGCCGATCAAGATACGCTCCGGCATCTACCATCCCGATGTGGTGGTCGTTCTCGATCCGAGCCTCATCGGCCTGGTCAATGTCACGGACGGCCTGAAGCCCGGCGGCCTCCTGGTCGTCAACACGGCCAAGCCGGAAAAGGAGATTCGGGAGAAGCTGAACTACGCCGGCAGGATGGCCACGGTCGACGCAACGCACATCGCCCGGGAGGAGCTGGGGGTCCCCATCGCCAACACGACCATGCTGGGAGCGGTGCTCAAGGCCACGAAGATCCTGAAGTTCGAGTCCCTCAACGCCCCGATCGAAGAACGCTTCGGCCGGATCGCCCACAAAAACGAAAACGCTTTGAAGCGAGCCTACAACGACGTCAAAATATCCAAGTAAAATATTGAGGTGTGCCGATGAAACAGAAGAAATGGCCGGAAGCCTGGCATGAAGTGAATCCCGGTTGCATCGTTTTCACCCCGGGAAGCGCCAGTACGTATAAAACGGGCAGCTGGCGGGCCCAGCGCCCCATCTGGGACAACAAGAAATGCATCAAATGCGGCATCTGCTACATCTTCTGCCCGGAAGCCTGCATTTCCGAAACCGCGGAGGGTTTTTTCGAGGCGAACCTGGACTACTGCAAGGGCTGCGGGATCTGCGCCCATGAATGCTGGCCCCGGGCGATCGCCATGGTCGAGGAGGAGGTGTAGTATGGGCAAGCGCGTTGGAATGGAAGTCGGGATCGCGGCGGCGGAGGCCGTCGGCCTGTGCAACATCGATGTGGCGGCGGTCTACCCGATCACGCCCCAGTCCCACATCGCGGAGCACCTCTCGGACATCGTCCACGACGGCCGCATCGACGCGGAGTTCATCACCGTCGAGTCGGAGCATTCGTCGATCAGCGCCTGCGCGGGCGCCTGCGCCACGGGGGCAAGGGTCTACACGGCCACCAGTTCCCAGGGCCTGATGCTGATGCACGAGATCCTTCCCATTGTCTCGGCAATGCGGCTGCCCGTGGTCATGGGGAACGCGAACCGCGCCATCTCGGGACCGCTGAACATCTGGAACGACCACACGGACATCATGCCCCAGCGGGACTGCGGCTGGATCCAGATGCACGCGGAAAACGGCCAGGAAGTGATCGACATGACCATCCAGTCCTTCCGGATCGCGGAGCACCCCGACATCATGCTGCCGACGGTCCTGAACATGGACGGATTCCAACTGACCCACATGATCGAGCCCCT
>CAYWTL010000081.1:6290-10505 GCA_964460245.1 uncultured Syntrophaceae bacterium
ACCTACAAGAACAAGGGCGCCGAAACGATGATCCTCACCATGGGATCCATGGGCGAGACGGCCTCCGTCGCCGTGGATGAACTGAGAAAAGAGGGGAAGTCCGTCGGCCTGGTGAAGATCCGCCTGTGGAGGCCCTTCCCGCTGGACGAGCTGCGGGCGGCCATTCGGGGCTGCAAAACCCTCATCGTGATGGACCGGGCCGTTTCCTTCGGCGGGGCCGGCGGCCCCCTGGCGACGGACATCAAGTCGCTCCTGTTCCATGACCGGGAAAGGCCCCGGATCGTCAATTACATCATGGGACTGGGCGGCCGCGACGTGGCGGTCGAGGACTTCATCGCCATGGTCGAGCGGGCCGCGAAGACGAAAGACGAAACCTATGAATTTTACGGGGTGAGAGAATGATGAATACCGTCCGGAACTTTGAGATATTCGCGCCCAAGCTGATTGAAAAGAGAGAGCTCTTCAGCCCGGGGCACCGTGCCTGCCAGGGATGCGGAGAGGTCCTGGCCCTGCGGCTGATCATGAAGGCCCTGGGGGAGGACGTCGTGGTTTCCAACGCGACGGGCTGCATGGAGATCATCTCCACCGCATATCCCCACACCGCCTGGGAAACGCCCTACATCCACGTGGCCTTCGAAAACGCCGCGGCCGTCGGCTCCGGCGTGGAGGCGGGCCTGAAAGCCCTGCGGCGCAAGGGCAAGATCGCCGACCGGGATGTGAAGTCCGTGGCCATCGCCGGCGACGGCGGCACGGTGGACATCGGCCTGCAGGCCCTTTCCGGGGCGATGGAGCGGGGCCATGACCTGGTCTTCTTCTGCCTCGACAACGAGGCCTACATGAACACGGGCATTCAGCGCTCCAGCGCGACGCCCTTCATGGCCGCGACCACCACCTCTCCGGCGGGCAAAGCCATCAAGGGGCAGCGGACGGGAAAAAAGAACGTGGCCGAGATCATGGTCGCCCACAGCGTCCCCTACGTCGCCACGGCCTGTCCGAGCTATCCGCTGGATCTCATGAGCAAGGTGGAAAAAGCCAAAAACACAAAGGGGCCGTCCTATGTCCACGTCTTCACCGTCTGCCCGACGGGATGGCGCGCGCCCTCCGAGCAGACGATCAAGCTGGGCCGCATGGTCGTGGAAACGGGCATCTTCCCCCTCTACGAGGTCGAGAACGGCAAGTACCGGCTGACCATCGAGACGCCCGAACCCCGCCGTCCGGTCGCCGATTACCTGAAGCTGCAGGGTCGCTTCCGGCACCTGGAC
Organism: uncultured Syntrophaceae bacterium; assembly: GCA_964460245.1. Lineage (GTDB taxonomy): Bacteria > Desulfobacterota > Syntrophia > Syntrophales > Fen-1087 > JAXDBM01. Next base: position 7,553 of record CAYWTL010000081.1, read on the forward strand.
CCCGCGGACGTGGCCAAAGTCCAGGCCCGGGTGGACCAAGAGTACCGCAAACTGATGCACAAAGTGAAGACTTCCGCCGCCTGGTCATGAGGGGCGGGGATCGTCATTTCATCAAAAACACGATAAGGTGGCGCAAGCATGAAGACAGTCGCATTTAGCAGTTGGAACGGCAAGATTGTGGACAACCGGAAAGGCTCGCCGGCGAAAGCCGCGAAGGCCGACCTGAAAATTCCCGATCAGGTCGCGGGAAAGAACTTCGCCGCCCTGATGGGATGGAACGGTCTGGTGATCATGGACCCGAAGGCGGACATTCCGTCTCTCGCCATCGCCTACCTGAAAGAGGCCAGAGCACTGTCCTGCGGGGAGTGTTCCGTCTGCATGATCGGCATCGATCGCGTCCTGGACATTCTCGGCGTCATGAGCGCGGGCCGGGGAACGAAACAGGACGTCGAGGAGATCGAAACCGTCGCGAAGGGCGTGGCCGCCAACGCCAAGTGCAACTTCGGCCGCGCCGCGGCGCTGACACCCGTTCTGGACGCCGTCAAATACTTCAAAGCCGCTTTCGCGGCTGCGGCCGGGAAAAAGTCGGCTCCGGACGCCGGGGATTACCGGTCGGCCGTTTCCGCGCCTTGCATGCAGGCCTGCCCGGCGGGGCTGGACATCCCCGGATATATCGAGCTGATCCGGAATAACCGCTTCGGCGAATCCCTGAACCTGATCCGGGAGCGCTGCATTCTGCCCGGCGTGATCGGCCGCGCCTGCACGCACCCCTGCGAGGATGCCTGCGTCCGTAACAAAACGGACGAGCCGGTGGCCATCCGCCTGCTCAAGCGCGCAGCGGCGGATGCGGACCTGCAGGGTGGGGCCTCGGCGCTCGGCGCCCCATCCGTGGAAATGAAGGAAAGGATCGCCGTCGTCGGCGCCGGTCCGGCCGGTCTGGCGGCGGCGTACCACCTGCGCCGCCTGGGCTATGCAGTGACCGTCTTCGAGGCGCTGCCCCGCGCGGGCGGCATGGCGACCGTCGGAATCCCCGATTACCGGCTCCCCAAGGACATCCTGAACCACGAGGCGGACCTGATCAAGCGCACGGGCGTGGAGTTCCGATACAACTGCAAACTCGAAAAACTCGACTGGTCCGACCTGCAGAAACAGGGCTTCCGGGCGCTCTTCCTCGCCATCGGCGCCCACGTGGGAACGAAGATCGGCTGCGAGGGCGAAGAGCTGGGATACGACGGCTTCGTCCAAGGAGCGGAATTCCTGAGGCAGCTCAGCCTCGGCGCCAGGGTCGAACCGAAAAAGAAGGCCGTCATTGTCGGAGGCGGCAATGTGGCGCTCGACTGCGCCCGCAGCTGCGCCCGGCTCGGCTTCAAGGAAGTGGAGATCCTCTACCGGCGCTCCCGCACGGAAATGCCGGCCAGCAAAGAGGAGATCCGGGAAGCGGAGGAGGAGGGCATCGCCTTCAATTTCCTCAAGGCACCGGTGAAAATCCTGGCCGGGCACGGAAAGGTCACCGGTCTGGAATACATCCGGATGAAGCTGGGCGAACCGGATGAGAGCGGCCGGCGGCGGCCGGTACCGGTCAAGGGTTCGGAGGCTTCCATGTCCGCGGACCTGGTGATCGCCGCGACGGGCCAGAGATCGGACCTGCCCCTCTTCTCCGGAAAGGACGCCGTTGCGACCACGAGCTGGGGTTCCATCCAGGCCGATCCGGTCACCTTCGAGACCAACGTGGCGGGAATCTACGCCGGCGGCGACTGTGTCAGCGGACCGGCCACCCTGATCGAGGCACTGAACGCCGGCAACCGGGTTGCGCAGAGCATCGACTCCGCCCTGCGGGGGAAAGCCTACGCGGCTGCGGACGCGTTTTCGGGAATCGACACCGCCGAACAGCGGGACTTCGGATACGTCCGCGAACAGGACGCGAAGAAGGTCCGCTTCCTCGACGCCGGCCTGCGACTCCAGGGCATGGCCGAGGTCGAAGGCGGCTTCAGCGCCGGGGAGGCCATGGCCGAAGCGGGGCGATGCCTGCGCTGCTACCGGCTGATGGTCTGGAAATAAATCAACTATCTTTTGAGATTGAAAGGGATTCAAATGGTAGACATCACGATAGACGGGAAAAAGGTGCAGGCCGGGGAAGGCTCGACCGTTCTGGAGAACATCCGGAACCTTCGAATCGACATGCCGACCCTCTGCTATCATCAGGAACTGGTTCCCTTCGGCGCCTGCCGCCTCTGCACGGTGGAGATCCGGGCAAACGGCAAGGGCCGGCTCACGACCGCCTGCGACTGCCCCGTGAAACCCGGCATGGAGATCGTCACCGCTTCGGAGCAGGCCCGGGAAGCCCGAAAATTCGCGGCAGCCCTGCTCGCCTACAAGTATCCGGGCACCGCGGCGGTTCGCGAGATTGCGGCAAAGCTGGGCGTTGCCGTCGCGCCGGCGGCCGCCGAGGCGCACGACTGCATCCTCTGCGGGCTCTGCACGCGGACCTGCAGGGACATCGTGGGGGTCTCCGCCCTGAAGTTCCAGGACCGGGGCCCCGGCCGGAGCGTGGAAAACCCGAAAATCGAATTCATCGCCGCCAACTGCATCGGCTGCGGGTCCTGCGCCTATGTCTGCCCGACCGGCTTCGTGCGGATGGACAGCACGGAAGACAAGCGAATCATCTGGAACAAGGTCTTCCGGATGGCCGCCTGCGATGTCTGCGGACGCTTTTTCGCGCCCGTCGAGCAACTGGAATACATCAGCCGGACGACCGGCGTGCCGGCAAGCAGCCTCTCCACCTGCGTGAGCTGCCGGTAAGATAGTTTCCGTTTTCTGAAAGACCGCTCTTGACATCCGGGCGGTCTTGCTTTATAGGGGCACGTTACTACTCCCTGTTCCTCAGTAGCTCAGTCGGTAGAGCAGATGGCTGTTAACCATCGGGTCCGTGGTTCGAGTCCGCGCTGAGGAGCCA
>CAYWTL010000082.1:0-10456 GCA_964460245.1 uncultured Syntrophaceae bacterium
GCAAACCAGCCGCTTTCCTTATACCGCACAGAAACAAAATTGTAAAGAATTCCGACAAGGTAAATCCACAACTGCGGCCGCGATCCGCCAACCGGAATATGAAATCCCGTGACGTCCGGCATTCACCGGATGGTGAAGGACAATGGAATTGCGAAAGCGAATCGGTGGCATGCATTCCATTGCGTCCGGTCAGGCTCTTGCGCATTCGACCGCCCGCGCGACCAGGATGCCGGTCCGGTTCCCGCTGCCGGCAAGATAAAGGTCCAGGGTTTCGCGGGAAATGACCACTTTTCGGGCGGCGGCGGATGCATGAAGAAGGCGGATCTTGCCCCGGACGCGGATCGCCAGTCCGGCATGCATCACGTCCAGCCCATCCGCGGCGGCCGTTATCCCGATCACGTCTCCGTCGGCCATGCGGCGATCCGCCTGTTTCACGAGCCGTTCGGGCAGCCAGTAGCGTACCCGCCTCCCTATTTTTGCCTCCAGTGCCTGGATCTGCCGGAAAGTGTCATGGTTCTCGAGGGGGAGGTGCCGATCCGCGTTTCTGGTCATGAAATCGATTCTTTTCCGCCACGGCTGTCCGCCCAGCGACCGGGTGAGTCTTTTCACAATCCCCTTCCGCTGGTTGTCGAAAACCCAGTCGGAAAAGTAATGAAGACGGGAGGCGTATCCCGCGATCAGGCCATGCCGATAGCGGATCCGCGCGAGTTCCGCCGCATATTCTTCAAAAGCGGACTTCCCGGAACGGAGCAGCCTGGCCAGCGCCAGGGCGTTCTCGACCAGCGTGAGACAGTCCATCTGCCGGAGATTGATGACCAGTTCCTCCGGAGCCTCTCGCTCCAGCGTACCGGCCGCATAAGGCGTTCCCAGCAGGCAGATGCCGATTTCGGCTGCCAGTTTACCGACGGAATGTTCCGCCCCGCTCCGCCGCCGGACGGCCTGCAGAAGTGAGGCAAAGATCCGGCGGTCTTGCGGCGTGCAAATCAAGGTTCTCGACCCGCTAAAATTTGACCTGCGGCGCGGTTTTTGGCGCCGCAGGAGTCTCGAAGAAGGCCGCTTTCTCAAAACCGAACAGACCGGCGAGCAGATTGGCCGGGAAGCTTCTGATGGCCACGTTGTAGGATTTTACCGTCTCGTTGTAACGCATCCGCTCAACGGCAATCCGGTTCTCCGTGCCCGCCAGCTCATCCTGCAACCGGATGAAGTTCTGGTTCGATTTCAGCTCCGGGTACCTTTCGATGACCACCAGCAGCCTGCTCAGGGCGCCTGCAAGCTCGTTGTTGGCCGCGATTTTGTCCGGAACATTGGCCGCGCCGCCCACCTTGGCCCTGGCATTGGTGACCTCGATCAGCACGTCCTTTTCCTGTTTGGCGTAACCCTTGACGGTTTCCACGAGGTTTGGAATCAGGTCATAGCGCCGCTGCAGCTGGTTTTCGACCTGCGCCCAGGAGCTTTTTACCGCCTCGTCCATGGAAACGAAACGGTTGTATGTTCCCTTGAAGAACCCGTAAAGCGAGAGGGCGAGTAAGAAAACGATGCCGATGACTGCGACAAAAGCGATTTTTCCTTTGCTCATGGCGGATGCCTCCTTGATCGTTATTTTGACGATTCCTGCTGATGTTCGATAGCCAGATGATCTATGATATCCGATATTCGGCTCACTTCCTTCATGTAATCGATGAAGAGCGACCGGATTTCCGTCGATGTCAGCCGGTCCTTCCCCTCCCGGACATCCTCGCATTTCCTGAAAAGCGCCGCGTCAACGGCAAAGGCCTCGGCGGCCGCCTGAAAGATGTCGCGCCTCGTTTTCGGGACTTCGATGTTTTTCAGGTGCAGCATGGCCTCGAAAAGGGCCGCAAAGGCGGTCAGGGATGCCCGGATGAGCTGTCGAATACGCTTTTCCCTCCCCTCCGTTTCGAGGAAGCCTTTCCTCAGATTCAGGATTTTTGCCTTGAATTCACGTTCGATCTGCAGCCGAAGCGGTTCCGGAGGAAAAACCAGGGCCGCCAGGACATCCTCGCCGTAAACGACCGCATGCTGCCATTTCATATTGAGAAATTCAACGGGAAAGGCATCCAGCGAAGCGCGGATGTCCTCCCGGGTCATGAATAGGGGGGTGGCCACATTCCGCTTTTTCCATTTTGCCACCGGAGGGAGCGCCCCGGAGAGATCGTCCATTCCCCTGCGAGTGAGCGTGATCAGAAAGTTGATATCCGATCTGCTCGGGCTGTAATCCGGCCGGGCTCCGCTTCCGTAGAGGGTAATGGAAATCAGTTCGTCTTCAAAAACGTCTTTGAAGTCGGCTGTGATCTCCTTGAAAATCGCCTCCGGTTTCAGGGGTGTTTTTGCCATGGATTCACCTCGAGTTAAAAATCGCCGGCCGCGCCGCCGCCGCCGCTGCTTCCGCCGCCGAAGCCGCCGAACCCGCCGCCGCCGAAGTCGCCGAACCCGCCGCCGTCATCATCCCCGAACCCACCGCTTCCGCCCCTGCCGCTTCCGCTGAGCAGGCCCAGCAGGATCAGGGAGAGCATTTCCCTGCCCTGTCGAGTGCCGAGCAGGGAGGCCAGGATCAGCAGGGCGATCAGTCCGAGGATCCAATCGGCCTTGCCTTCGGCCGGGCGGCTCCGTGATGGGGCTTTCGCCGGCAGTCCGGTCAGCGTGACGCCGGCGTTTGTTGCCGCAATGCCGGCGATCGCGGAGACGCCTTCGAACAGGCCCCTTCCGTAATCCCCGGCCCTGAGCCAGGGGGTGATGGACCGGTCCCGGATCTCGCCCGCCAGCCCGTCCGGAAGAATGCCTTCCATGCCATAGCCGGTTTCGATCCGGATCTTCCGCTCCTTCATGGCCAGGACGATCAGGACCCCCTTGTCTTCGCCCTTCCTGCCGATGCCCCAGGCTGAGTACAGACGGTTGACAAAACTGTTGAATTCATTCTCGCCGATGGTGGCAAACGTGGCCACCACGATGGCCGTGCCGGTTTTTTCGAGGACTTCCCGGGAAAGGTGCTCCGTCCGCTCGCGGTACTCAACGGAAATCACGCCGGCAAAGTCGTTCACCGCCCCCGCGGGCCGGGGAAAGTTTTCCTGCGCCGCCGGCATTCGGGGGGACAGGAGCAGGGAAATCATGATCGCCGTGACGGCGACGGTCTGTATCAGTCGTTTCATGGAAACCGTTTCAATCGATCGGCACGCGGCGCGACTCCTCAACCGAACACATGCCGGCTGAGCAGATGCCAGGCCTGCTCTTTGACAAAGCCCGATACCCGGTCGTCCCGCATCCGAAGGACGCCCTCGTCCCGAAGCCAGTTCAGGACCTCATGGATGTCGGCCGGCTCCTTCCCCGTATATTCGGCCAGCTCCCCTACGGGATCCTGGCCGGGTTTCAGGGGCCACTCCTTGAGAAAATAGAGAATGGCCATCAAACCGATCCATTCCCGCGTCAGTTCTTCCAGGACGGCGTTGGTGTTTTTGATGCGCCGGGAAAACTCCTGCAGCATGTATAGCGAGACTTCTCCGCTTTCCCGGATCAGCTGCCGGAAGGTGTCCCCGTCGAGCACGGCCAGATGTGCCGCGTCGCTCGCGATTGCGGTTGCGGTGCGCGGGGCGTCGATGAGCGCGGCCATTTCGCCGAAGTAGGATCCCGGCGGCAGCTCCGCCAGCGTCTTTTTCACCTGACCCGCCCGCTTTTCCAGCTGGACCTGCCCGCTGAGGATGTAGTACATCTCCCGACCGGTATCCCCTTCCCTGAAAATATGGGCGCCCTTCGGGTAGACGCGGCCGAATTTCCGGGACAGGCGCTCATCGATATTTCCCCTGTTCTTTCCGGGTTTCAGCAGGGCTTTCTCCAGCAGGATCCTGTCCCTGCGCTGGTACGAGGAAATCAGCTCCGCGCAGAAAAGCAGAATCAACGCCATGTAAAAGACCCAGATCACCAGGATGACGACGGTTTCCAGGGAGCCGAAGATGATGTGGTAGCGTGTGTAGTTGGAGACGTACCACGTGAAAAATTGTTTCGCCGCTTCCATGAGCGACGAAAAAATGAGGCTTGCCGCGAGGGCCTCGGCCAGCCTGACCTTGACGGGGGGGATGACCTTGAAGACGATCGTAAAGAACGCCACGGTGACGAGGAAGGGGATCAGGTCGCGGAACAGGAACCCCTGAATGATCATGAACTGGCCCTTGAAGATCATCGGTTGCTGGACCAGGATCTTCGCGAGGTACGTCACGCCGACGCTGGCCATGCCGATCGCCCATCCTGCCGGAATCATGGCGATGGCCAACAGCTTGGAGAGAATGTAGTTCCGGTAGGATTTCGAACGGAAGATGATGGTGAAGGCCGTTTCGATCGCGCTGAAGATCATGGCGGAAAACCAGATCAGGGTAATGATTCCGGCCCATCCGAGGACGCGCCGCTTCTCGTCGATCCGCCCCAGCTGGGTCAGCAGGTCCCCCGAAAAATAGGGGTGCAGCATACGGATGCCGTCCAGGATTTCGCGCTGGATCTGGGGGTTGGACCCGAAAAACTGGCCGGCCATCAGGAGCGTGAGGATGAAGAGCGGAAGGATGGAGAGGATGGCGTAAAGGGCAATGGCCGCCGCCTGGTTGGTATTGCCGTTGATCAGGTAGTTCTTCAGGCTGTCCAGCAGAATGTCCCGGGTCGTCGCCGAAAACATCCGGGCGCGGTGCGCGGGCGAATCGGCGGACGTGGATAATGGATTGAGAGTGACCATCAGTGGATTATCCGGCATGAGCTCCGCCGGTCCTCGGGAACGTTCGGACGATGCCCGCACGGCGGAGCGGAGCGGGCGAGCGAATTTCAAGAAACGCCCCGGGGGCCTGTCATGGCCAGCAGGCCGGCGTCATTCCGGCGGTGCGTCGGTTCTTTTTTCCCTGTCTTTGCGTCGGCGGGAAGCCGGCCGTCGCGCGGCCGGTTTGTGGCCGTCGCTTCTGCGCCGGGCATGCTCCCTTTTTTCCCCATGAAGCGCCTCTTCGTCCTCCGGGGTATGCGGGGGCGCCTGCAGGATTCGCTGATAGTAGTCGTCGAGAAGCATGGCGATCAGCGGGGATTCCTCCTCCGCTTCGGTGAGAGTCCGGGCCAGGGGAATGAAACGCCGCATCCGCTCGCTCTGCAGGCTGTCTCGCGACCGGAGATCGCCTTCGAGGGAGGCGATGATGCGCTGGGAGACAATCGCCTCCACGTCTTCCTCCGTCGGCAATGCTTTCTCCTGCAGCGTGATGTTGTACATGCGCGATATTTCCCTGAGTTTGAACTGCTCCATTCCCGCCACGATGGAAATGGCCACGCCGCTCGCCCCGACGCGGCCCGTGCGGCCGGCCCGGTGGACGTAGAGTTCCGGATCTTCCGGAGGCTCATACTGGATCACATGCGACAGGTCGTGAATGTCGATCCCCCGCGCCGCCACGTCCGTCGCCACGAGGAAGCGCAGGGTTCCATTCCGCACCCTGCCCATGACCCGCTCCCGGGCCCCCTGGGCAAGATCGGAGCTCAGCTCGTCCGCGTCGTACCCGAAGCGTTTGAGAACCACCGCTACGTAGTGTACCGTCGATTTCGTGTTGCAGAAGATGATGGCCGAAACCGGGTTCTCGGCCTCGATGATGCGGACGAGGGAGCGTTCCCGCTGCATCCCCGGAACGAGATAGTACACATGGTCCGTGCCGGTCACATGGACATGATCCCGACTGAGGCTCAGGAATTCGGGCTGGTGGAGGAACTCTCCGGCGAGTCGCATCACGTGAGCGGGAAAGGTAGCGGAAAACATGTAGGCATTGATCGGACGGGCGGGAAGAAAACGCTGGATCCGCTTCATGTCGGGATAGAATCCCATGGAAAGCATACGGTCGGCCTCGTCGAAGACCAGGATCTTCAGCTGGTCCAGCGAAAGCGCTCCCTTGAGCAGGTGGTCCAGCACCCGCCCCGGCGTTCCCACCACCAGGTGCGCTCCCTTGCGAAAGGCTTCGAGCTGGGGGCCGTATTTCACGCCGCCGTAAACCGCCGCCGTCACCGTTTGGAGGCCGCCGGAGAGGATTTCCGCCTCGCGGGACACCTGCAGGGCCAGTTCGCGGGTGGGCACGAGAACGAGCACCTGGCAGGCTTTCTTCTCCAGATCCAGCCGCTCCAGGATCGGCAGCATGAATGCCCCCGTCTTCCCGCTGCCCGTTTGTGACTGGACCATCAGGTTCCGGCCGGCAAGCACATAGGGGATTGCCCGGGCCTGGACGGGCAGCAGCTCGGTCCATCCCGCCCCGGCGCAGGCGGTCCGCATCCTTTCGGGAAGGGCATCCAGGGTCGTTTCCGGGAGGGCGTTTTCCGGTTCAATGAAACCCTCGCCCGGTGCCGCACTCGGGCTTCCTCCCTCCCGCATGGGTTGTTCCGGCGCGCCGGACGGTCTGTCGTTTGAAGCTTGATCCTCTTGCATGAATCCTCTTTTCCCGTTCCTCATGTTCCCCAAGTGTTGGGTTGAATTCTCGTTGACGCCCCCGATCGATCCGCCCGACACATGCCGGCGCAGTCAGGCATGGTCGGTCAGGGGTCCGCGTCCGCCGGACGCCGCCTCAGGAGCTGGTTGCAGATGACCGTCTGCACCGGTTCGCCCCGCTGGTTCAGGGTGGTGCATCGGAAGCGGACGGAGCCGCGATCGGCGCGCGACGAAGAGGGGCGCACCTCCAAGACTTCGGCGACGGCCCGCAGCGTGTCGCCCGGCCGAACCGGCCGAAGCCAGCGCAGTTCGTCAAAGCCCGGCGATCCCAGATTGTTGACCAGCAGCCCCGTCATCAGGAGGGAGCGAAAGGTGACCGCGACGGTATGAATGCCGCTGGCGATGAGACCCTCGTAGATCGATCCCTTCGCGGCCTCCCTGTCCATGTGGATGGGCTGCGAGTCGAAGTGCAGTGCAAAATCGATGATTGCGCTCTCCGTCATGGTGATGCCCGGCGATTCGAAACGATCTCCCGGACGGAAATCCTCGAAGTACAGTGCTTTCATTCTCCCGTTCTCCCGGTTGAGGCTTTGCGACACGGATGCAACGTCCGCGGTGCCTATTGATCTCGCGGTCCCAACCCTCACGCCTTCCCGTCTCCAGGCAGCCCGGAACGCGCACGGCTGCGGTATGAGTCTATATCTGCCCGGATTTTCGTCAAAAGTCAACGATTTTATTAAATTAAAATCAACCGCTGCCGGATGGGCGGACAAGGGGGATAAAAAAATTAATTGCAATCGAGTTGCATTTTAGATATCGTCCGGCCATGTTTCTCCGGAAAGGGCACTGCAATGCGGAAGGGACCCTTCGGGAGGCGGGTCTGAGCCAGACGGGCCAGCGGGTCGCCGTGCTGACGGTGATGATCCGGGCGGAGGGTCCGCTGAGCGCCGGTGAGATTCTGAACCGCGCGGATCCCGAACAAAAAATCAACCGGGTCACCGTCTATCGGATCCTCTCGTCATTCCGAGACAGCCGGATCATTCGGGAACTTCCGACGGATCGGGGGGTGAAACTCTACGAGATGGCCTGCCGGCACAATCCCGTCCATCCCCATTTTTACTGCAAGGCCTGCCGGACCACGACCTGTCTGCATCCGGTCGGGCTTTCAAAGGCGGCCCGGTGGTTTGCCGGACCGGAGGCGTTTCGCATCGATGACGTGCAGGTGCAAGTCACGGGAATCTGCCGGCAGTGTGGCCGAAGGGGGTGAAAGCGACCGATGGATCACACCCGCGCATGGCGTGACGGAAAGCGCAGCGGGAACCGTTCCTCCGGAACGTGGAAAGCCGTCTGGATGGCCTTGATCCTGCTGTTTGCCTGCCTGGCCGGGTCCTGCCAGAGGAATGAGACCGGCACGGGAAAGGACGGCCGTCTCAAAGTCGTGGCGAGCCTTTTTCCGACCTATGACTTTGCGCGCCAAATCGGACAGGGAAAAGCGGATGTGACGCTGCTGCTGCCCCCGGGCGTCGAGGCGCACGGCTTTGAACCGAAGCCCGGCGACATGATGCGGCTCAACCGGGCGGACATCCTCATCTTCACGAACCGGCACATGGAACCCTGGATTCAGAAGATCCTGCAGGGGACCCAGAACGGGCGACTCGCGGTTGTCGAAGCGGGGAGGGGGATCGCGATGTCGGGTCATACCGGGATGACAGGGCACGGCCCTGCGGCGGGCGCTGAAGATCCCCACATCTGGCTCGACTTCTCCAAAGCCGCGGCGATGGTGGACCGCATTCGGGACGGCTTCATCGGCAGGGACCCGGAAAACCGGGACTTTTATTTCCGGAATGCCGAAGAGTACAAGGCGCGTCTTCAAGACCTGGATCGACGGTACGGGGAAACGCTGTCCGGCTGCAGGAAAAAGGTCTTGGTTCACGGCGGCCACTCCGCCTTCGGATACCTGGCCCGCCGGTATGGGCTGGGGTACCTGTCCGCATACGGTCTTTCGCCGAACGCCGAGCCCCGGCCGGAGGACCTGATCCGGTTGAGCAGGACCCTGCGCGCGAACGGCCTGAAGCACATCTTCTCCGAGGAACTCCTTTCCCCCCGCGTTGCGGAGACGATCGCAAAAGAGACGGGCGCCGCCGTGCTTCCGCTCCACACCGGCCACAACATCGGGAAAGAGGCGCTCGAAGGGGATGCGACATTCATCTCGCTGATGATGATAAACCTGGAACGGCTCAAGGAAGGCCTGCAATGTCCCTGAACGTGATCGATGTCCGCAATCTGAGCTTTTCCTACAACGGGATCGACGTGCTGAAGGAGGTGTCCTTTGCCGTATCCGCCGGAGAATACGTGGGACTGGCTGGCCCCAATGGATCCGGAAAAACCACGTTGCTCAAGGCCCTGCTGGGCATCGTCGCGACGGCACAAGGCGCCGTCCGTTTGTTTGGTCAAGACCTGGGCGACTTCCGGGACTGGCACAAAATCGGCTATCTTCCCCAGAAACTCGGCGCCTTCAATCCGCATTTCCCCTCCACGGTGCGGGAAATCGTCGCCCTGGGGCTGATTTCGAGAAGGTCTTTCTCCGGCCGCCTGGGAAGGAGAGACCGAATGGAAATCGACCGGACGCTGGAGCGGCTCGACATCCTCGATATTCGGGATTCCCTCATCGGCGAACTCTCCGGCGGTCAGCAGCAGCGGGTTCTCATTGCCCGGGCGATCGTCCACAAGCCGGAGGTCATCCTTCTGGACGAACCGGCCTCGGCGCTGGACCCGGATACCCGGGGACATTTTTTTTCCACCCTGCTGGATTTGAACCGTACGGATTGCGCCACGGTGATCCTCGTGACCCATGACATCGGCAGCATCGGACAGTATGCCGGAAAACTCCTCTACGTGGACCGGAAAGTGATCTTTTACGGAAGTTTCGACGATTTCTGCCGCTCCGAAAACATGGCCGCGCTTTTCGGCGGGAGCGCCCAGCATATCATCTGCCACCAGCACGGCCGCTGACGGTAACGCGATCGATGGAGATTCTCGAGTATCTCAAATACGGTTTTGTCCAGAGGGCTCTCGTCGCGGGCTCCTTCATCGCCCTGCTCTGTTCGCTCCTGGGCTTCCTGCTGGTCCTGAGGCGGCTGTCCCTGATCGGGGACGGCCTGGCCCACGTCACCTTCGGAAGCGTCGCCCTGGGCCTTTTTTTCAAGGCTTCCCCGCTTTACGTTTCCCTTCCCGTCGTCATGCTCAGCGCCCTGGGCATTCTGAAGCTGACGGAGAGGGCCCGGATTTACGGCGATGCCGCCATCGGCGTCGTGTCATCCTTCGGGATTGCCGCCGGCGTGATCCTGGCCAGCATGGCCGGCGGTTTCAACGTCGATCTTTTCAGCTACCTCTTCGGCAACATCCTGGCGATCAGCCGTGCCGAGCTGATACTGTCCGTCGCCCTGTCTGTTGTGGTTCTGCTGCTGCTGGTGGTGTACTATCATGACATCTTTGCCATCACCTTCGATGAGGAGCTGGCGCGCGTGACCGGCGTTGCCGCGGGGAAAATCAACGCCGTCCTCGTCCTGCTGGCGGCGGTCACCGTCGTCCTGTCCATGAATGTGGCCGGCATCCTGCTGATTTCGGCCCTGATGATCCTTCCCGGGGTCACGGCTCTGCAACTGGCCAGAGGGTTCCGGCAGACCATGGTTCTTGCCGGCCTCACCGGGGTGGCTTCGGTCGCAGCGGGCATCCCGGTTTCACTCGCCACGAACCTGCCGACCGGCGCGACAATCGTCATGGTCAACCTGCTGTTTTTCGCGGCGGCCTTTGCATGGAAAAATCGCGGCGGGATCGGAAGGGCCGGCAACGGCCTGGCGACGGTTCTGCTGCCGATCCTGATCTTCGGAGCCTGCGCGGACCCGGCCGAGCGCGCCGGCGGCCGGGCCGGCGCGAGCGGCGCGGACACCGGACCCGCGTATGGAGACATCCTGGTGGAAGGCTCCATCGGAGACGCCAGCAACCTGATCCCCATCCTGG
>CAYWTL010000083.1:0-10408 GCA_964460245.1 uncultured Syntrophaceae bacterium
CGTGTAATGGACGATCAGCCGGTGAAACATGTCCAACGCAAATCTGGCCAAAGCCTCCTGACCCAGGTCCTCCGGCTTTTCAACGTTTTCCCTGCTTAAATCCTCCATCGTGACACCCTCCTCTTTATCTGTTTTTCGAGTCCATCGGGTCCCCCCTGTAGCCCAGGGCCTTCCAGTCGAGGCGGCCTTTCTCACTCTCCCAGGCGCTGATGTTATGGGTGCGATTTATCATTCAAGGTCCTTTTTTCAGGGCTGGTCCATCCTTTTTTTGAGGTTTGGGTTTTACTGCCGGGGACGCATGGTGATTCTTAACGTAATCACTCACGGCCTGGTAGAGCGTCGTTGCCGCCAGGAGTGCGCAGTGGGTATGGTCGTCCGGAAGCCCCTGGATGTGATCGAGGATGGAGCGCTGGTCGATGCTCAGGCACTGGTGCAGCGTTTTTCCGATTGCCAGTTGCGTGGCGGCATTGCAGGCGGCCAGGCTGTACAGACAGCCGTCCGTCATGAACTTCGCTTCCTGGATGCGTCCTTCCCGGATGCGCAGGTAGATTTCATCGGTGTCGCCGCAGGGTCCGGTCACGCGGGCATGCCCGTCAGGCCGGTCCAGGTCCCCATAGTGCGTTGGATTCGTCCCATACTCCAGCGCTCTTTCAGAAAAGAAGATCTTTTTGTGTTTCTCTGCCTTAAGCCCGTTTTTTCTCATGGTTGAACCTCGTTGATGCTTGGGTTACCGCCGGCATCCGCCCCCTTCACCGCAGGGTGGGCGTTCACAGCGATCCTCGCGCCCGCCGCAGGTGTTTCTTCCACGTTCGGCGATGACCGGAGTTCCCCGGGACTGAACGCCCCGGGAGAGCAACCGCGTGATCCGGCCGCTCCCGCAATCTTCACAGGGCCGGGATTCTTCGGCATCGAATCCCTCGATCCGCTCGAAAACGGCACCGCAACCGTCGCATCGGTACTCGTGAATCGGCATGGCACTTTCCCCGAGTTCAAAGAATGAAAACAGCCGCGGCGATCACGGTCGTGTAGCCGCGGTTTTTCAGGACGCTTGACTGTGTAATGTTCCGGGTACCGACAATCTTGCCGCTGATTTTGAATATTTCCTTTTTTTCGTCCCAGCTTTCGTCCACGTTGAAATCAATACCCAGGGTGGAAGCCAGCATGGCGGCGGCCAGATCTTCGGCATGGTCTCCCGCCTGCTTTTCCGTCAGCCCGAAGGCATGATGCTCGCTGATATAGCCGTAGGCATTGCGGTCGGCCGGAATGGCGCACCCGATGGAGGCGGCGATCAGGCGGCGCGGTTCGCAGCTGCAGCAGCGGCTCATAACGCAGTAGGTGATCGTTCCGGTCTGAAGCCGTTTCAGTCCCCTGGCCCTGGAGATCATGCGGCAACCCGGAGGCAAAATGCTGGACACCTGCACCAGGTTGCACTTTTCGATGCCGGCGTCACGGAGAGCCAGTTCGAAGGAATGCAGCTCTTCCTTGTGGACACCGACGCCCTTGGTCAGGAAGAACATGCGGGGGACAAATACTTCCATGCGCAGCTCCTCAGGGTTCAGTGATCGCAGACGTTCTGTCCTGTGACGAGGGTATCATCGAGATAGCTTCTGACGATCGTTTCCGGATCACCCGGTGAGGCGCCGACGATGACCTGGATGCCCCTTTCGGCGAATAGCCCCTGGGCCCGCGAACCCATTCCTCCGGCAATGATCCTGTTCACGCCTCTTTCCTGGAGCCAGCCCGGAAGCAGGCCGGGTTCATGGGGAGGCGCCGGGATGTCCTCCCTCCGGAGAATGGTTTTTTTCTCCATATCCACATCCAGGAGGGCAAAGGTCTCGCAATGACCAAAATGGTTGCACAGTCGCCCGTTTTCAATGGGAACGGCCATTTTCACGGCTTTCACAGATGATTTGCTTGTCGTTACAGGTTTTGCTTTCATATTTTTATCCTTGCGATTGTCCTTGAGGTTGAGAAGCGGGGTGACGGCTTGGGCAAATGCCTTGGCCGCCTCTGTTTTGCCGTAATGGTAAATGAACGGCATCCCCTGGTCCGAGGCTTGGACGATCATGGGCTCCAGGGGAATGCGGCACAGAAAAGGCACGTTCAGCTCTTTTGCCATAACTTCACCGCCGCCCCGCTTGAAGACGTCGATGACGGTTTTGCAGTGGGGGCAGACGAGCCCGCTCATGTTCTCGATCACGCCGAGAATGGGAACCTTCACCTGGCGGCAGAAATCGATGGACTTGCGGACATCCGTCAGGGAGAGGTCCTGGGGCGTCGTGACGATGACTGCGCCGTCGCTCTCCGGCAGAAGCTGCGCCGCCGAGAGGGCCTCGTCGCCGGTCCCCGGTGGGAAATCGATGATGAGGAAGTCCAGTTCACCCCAGCAGACTTCCGCCAGAAGCTGTTTGATAGCCCCCATTTTGAGAGGACCCCGCCAGATAACCGCCGCATTCTCATCCGGCAGCAGGAACCCCATGGACATTACCTTGATGCCGTGGGTAAAAGCCACGGGCATGATCTGCTTATCCACCATTTTCAGTGGCTGACCTTCGAGACGGAGGAGCTTCGGAATGCTGGGACCATGAAAATCCAGGTCCAGAAGGCCAACCTGCTTGCCTTCGAGGGCCAGCGCCAGGGCAAGATTCACGGCCACGGTGCTTTTCCCGACACCGCCTTTACCGGACAGCACCATTATTTTGTGCCGTATCTTGTCCATCCGGTCCTTCAGTTGCCGGCTTTCCGTATATTCCTGAAGTCGCTTCTCCCGACCCGGCCCATGCCCCGATCCGTCGCTGCTTTGACAGGCCCCAATTGTTTTCAGATGTTCCATGTTCGATGTTCTCCTCCTGTCATTGATTGCTCAGAGCATTTTCGATGCTCCGCCACATCGCTTTCATATCTTCGCCCACGGGGCTTTCCCCGCAGGCCAATATGTTCGTTTTCCTGACCTGGGCCTCCGTCACGCGGGCGTCGTAACGGATTCGTCCCGCCGGAACAATGCCGTGATCGCGGGCTTCCTTCTCGATCCGTTCCGTCATGCCGGGGTGAATATCCCACTTGTTGATGCAGACCAGCGTAGGGATGAGGAAATGAGCCGTCAGTTCAGCCGCCCGCAGCAGGTCATGTCTGCCGGAGAGCGTAGGCTCGGTCACAATCAATGCCAGATTCACGCCGGTGACGGATGCAATGACGGGGCATCCCACGCCGGGAGGGCCATCGATGATGATCCATTCACAGGCTTCCCTTTCGGCGATTGTCCTCGCCTCCTGACGCACCAGTGTGACCAATTTTCCCGAGTTTCCTTGGGCAACGCCCAGCGAGGCGTGCACCAGGTGGCCGCAGGGCGTTCCGGAAACAAACAGCCGGCCGCTCTCGGCCGGTGCGGAGTCGATGGCACTGGCGGGGCACAGCCGTTCGCAAAGGCGACAGCCCTCGCAAAAGATCGGATTGATGACAGGCTTTTCCGCCTGTTTTCCATCTGTTGTTATGGGATAGCCGATTGCCCTGAAACGGCAATACTCGACGCAGAGCCCGCAACCGGTGCATTCCGCTTTACGGATGGCGGCTTTCGACCCCCCGATGAAAATGTTCTCGCGGATAATTTTGGGGTGGAGCACAAGGTGCAGGTCCGCCGCGTCCACATCGCAGTCCGCAAGCACCTTCTTTCCGCCCAAGGCCGCGAAAGCAGCCGTAAGGCTGGTCTTGCCCGTGCCGCCCTTGCCACTGATCACCGCGATTTCCTTCATGACGTTGCCGCCTTTCCCCTGTGCAGCGGCACGGGAGCCCGTTTATCGGGGACATGACGCTCGCACCATGCCAGAAGCCGCTTCAAGGCATCGGCAAAGACAGGTGTATACGCCGGCAGGGCCTCGGTCAATGCCACCCCGCGGGCGTAGGCTTCGGCAATTTGTCTGTCATCGGGAATCGAGAGAATGACGGGAATGTTTTCCAATCGGCAGTAGGCTATGGCTTTGTCGTCTCCCAGATCGGAGCGGTTGAGGACGACGCAGAAGGGTTTCTTCAGCGCCCGCGTCATCTCCACGGCCAATGTCAGATCATGAAGTCCGAAGGGGGTCGGTTCGGTCACCAGGAGAACCGCGTCGGCGTCCCGGACCGCTTCGATTACCGGACAGGACGTTCCCGGCGGGCAGTCCAGGAGAGTGATGTTCCGGTCTTCAGCGGCATCCTTGACGGCTACGATCGCGGCTGGAGCGTTGATCTGACCAATGGACAAAAGGCCCTGCACAAAAGCGATCCCGTCGCTTGTTCCAATTTCAACGCTTCCCACAGGCCGCGAAGTTTCCACGATGGCGCCCTTGGGGCAGAACATGGCGCAGGCCCCGCAACCTCTGCAGAGTTCCGGGAAAATCAGGACCTGCCCCTTGACGACGGCGATCGCGTTGTAAACGCAGATGCCTGCGCAGTCACCGCAGCCGTTGCATTGGGCCTTGGCCACTTCAGGGAGCGTGACCGTTGCCGGAAAGCGGGAATGGATCTGCGGCTTGAGAAAGATGTGCCCGTTAGGTTCTTCCACGTCGCAATCCAGGTATTGAACGCGCTTTCCCGCTGCTTTAGCGGCAAGGGCCAGGCTGACAGCGACGGTCGTTTTGCCCGTGCCTCCTTTTCCGCTGGCCACTGCGATTTTAGGAGAGTCGTTCATGTTCCTCATTCACACACCAGCCTCACCTGTCGACCGTCAGACAAAGGAGACTCTTCAGGGAGGTCAATCATTCCTCGTGGACGTTTTGGACATTTGTATAAAGGGCGCCGGGACATTCATCATGTTGGAGCTGGCATTTCCGACATTCAGCCAAGGAAGGGAGTAACTGACTGATCGGATTTTCTGCCCCGGCGCTCTTTAATTTGCCTTTGGCTCTTTGTCATCGGCTCAATCAAAAGCAATGGCCATTTTAAAGACTTCCCCGATTTGGCTGTTCAGTCAAACCTCTCCCCTTTGGAGATAATGGTCAGAAAGCGCTCCTTGACCGCTGAATTTGGAAACACCGACAGTTCAAATCGTCCTGCCACGTACTGAAAAAGCATCGGTTGCGGGGAATCTGCGAACTCGATGATCCCCTTGACACGAAAGACCTTGGACGGAAAAGATTTGACAGCGGAAAGAAATTCCTCTCGATCCAGGGGCGTTGTAAGCGTCAGCGTTTTGCATTTCAGACCGTCATGAGTGTGGGAATTGAAAAGGGGCGATTTCGAACCCGCCATCAGGGGCGCTTTTTCTTGTTCTTTCCATAAGCTCCCCGTCTCGAAAATCAATGCCGGATTTAAATCGCCGCGGGTTGTTGTGAAGACGATGCCTTTCGGATTGATTTCCCGAAGCTGTTTCCTTGCTTTTTGCAGGCGTTCTTCGCTGACGAGATCGCATTTGTTAAGCAGCAGGACGTCCGCGGCTCGAATCTGATCCTTTGAAACCGAATAGCGGGACAAGGTATCGCCGAGATTCAGAGCGTCGACCATTGTGACCGTGCAGTCGTACCTCACCATTTCTTCCAGTTCGCCGATCTCGGCGAGCAGGTTGAAGGGGTTGGCCGCCCCTGTGGTTTCAAGAACGATGAAATCGGGCTGGAAATTCGAAAGAATGCCACGGACGGCCCGTTTCAGATTACCCACCAGGCTGCAACAGACGCACCCCTCGTCGATTTCAGTGACCGTGTAATCAAGGAGTTTCCCGTCCAGGCCGACCTCACCGATTTCGTTCTGGATCACTGCGACAAACAGGCTGCGCTGGGTTTGATACTCAATAAAATGCTGCAGAAAACTGGTCTTGCCAGCACCCAGGAATCCGGACAGAACCACAAGCGGCGGGCGTTCGTCAATTCCGAGGGTTTTTTTGTTGAGCGTTCCATAGTCGCTCATGTGGTGCGTACCCCACCACCGCATTCGCTCATAATCAGGTGGTACGCTCTCCGGGTCTTGCCATCGTATTTCTTTGCGTGGCAGCTGAATCGTGCCGGCGAGCGCTTCATACAGATTGCCAAACCGGCCTTTGCCGTATCCCAGACCCACCATGACTTCATCAATGTCCGGCGCAGGGACTTTTCGAACGGTCCCATCCTTGGCATAAAGAATTTCTGTACCGGGACAGCGTCGCTCCAGCAGCCAGTTGGGAGTTTGATCGAGATGGAACGCCAGCGAGGCGGCCAAGACTTCGAAAAATGCCTGTGTCACGGCCAACGCCGGGAAATCCTGATCGTAGCCACCGCTATCAATGATCTGAATCATTTGTCCATCCCGAGGCAGGCGGACACCATCCCGGGCAATGCAGCGTTGCAGCGTCAGGCTTTCCATGCCCAAGTACAACGCTTGCTGCCGGACATCGACCGCAAGAGATACCGTCCCCACGAAAAAGATGGAGGCCATCTCCTCATACTGCAGAAATTCGCGGACACGGGAGATGTAATCAGGGTGCTGTGTGCATTCCGCGGCGCGGAGGGAGTAGCGTTCGACCAATTCCTCATCGCAGTATGGGAAATAGCTCAAGCTGAACATTCCGGCAACCCACCCCGCCACCGTTTTGGTGCCGGTGAAATAAATCCCGAAAACGCCCGCATATCCATCAATTCGGGCGGTCCAGCCTTCCACCGCCTCAGCGTTCGACTGCTTCAGTCCACGCCAACCGAGCGCATGACGCATACCCGGGACAAACTGGGCACGCACGAGGATGGCGCGCATCAGTTCTTGGATCGCGCTTGCCGCATCGGCCCGGATGTCCCTTGGAAAAAAATTCCTCAGCATCACAACAGGTCTTTTCCCTCTGTCATTACCCTGTTTGCTGCAATTGAAAGCCCGCGTCATCGCATGATGACAGGGGGGTTCGGCCCCAGGAAATCAATTGCGACAATGCGACCATTCTTCCAACCGACCCGATAACGCTGAACCGTGTCGGCAGGAAATTCACTGGAGGTTTCGATGGTTCTGCCTTCAACCGTATAGAGGATCATAGCATCCCTTTTTTCAGTTTTTATGACAGCGGGAGCCCTAATAACCAGCAGCCCCATGGCTTTACGGATCATTCCGGGCTCGCAATACTTCCTGAGCACTGCTTCATACTGCGCTTGTGAGCCGTGCGACCGCATGCATTCGAGCATTTGGGGAAGGATCTCCTGGTAAACGCCAGGTTTTGCGCCGTAAAACTCCAGTGAAACAATTCTGCCGCGTTCCCAGCAGACGTTGTATGCCTGGACGACGTCGGAAGGCATTTCACTGGATGTTTCCTCCGTGCGCCCCTCCACCGTGTAACAGACCGCCTGTCCCTTTTGTTCGGCTTTAAGTACATATGGCTTTTTGATAACCAACAGCCCCATGGCCTGGCGGATGATGCCGGGGTCACTATATTTTTTCAGCACGGCCTCATATTGCGCCGGGGTGCCATGAGATTGCATGCATTCCTGCATTTCCGGAATGATGCTGGGCGGCGGGGCGGCCCAGGCCACCTCCACCAGAAAGCAGCCCGTCATGATTATTAAAATCAATCGTTTCATGATCTTCCCTCTCCGTTGCGAATTACTGGTTTCAAGGTTTTCCGATTTCTTTTTTTGGCTGCATTGTTGAGAAGAATCTTTATTATTGGCCGCCGGTTCATCTCAATATTCCACCTTTCCACCTTTGGGGCCACCCCATGCGAACTTGACGATTTTGCGATTCTTCCATCCCATTTCGAAAATCCTCACGGTGCCGGTGGCCGTCTGCGAGTGTTCGCATTTTTCAACCCTCGACTCCATTGTGTAATAAGTGATGCCCTCTTTTTCAGTTGATTTTGTTACAACCGGTTTCGTCATGTCGCACATCGTCAGTTCTTTCGGCACTACACCGGGTTCGGCGAATTTTTGCAAAACTACTTCCCGTTGCGCACGGTTGGGGAAGTTATTGATTACCTCTTTCATCTCCGGGCTTATCTTAATTCCGAAGAAGCCGAGGGTTCCGCCGACCAATAGCAGCAGAAGTAGGAATTTTCCTTTTACCTCAAAAAACTTAGCCATTGTTCACCTCCGGTTTGAATATTGTCACACCTCGATCCCAAAGCCGATCCGGTCCCCGTTGCCCAGGTAAGCCGCGTCCGGTGTCCGATACCGGGCAGTCCCCTTCTGCACCGGATACCCGCGTTCAATGAACTTCTTGGCGCAGAGGACCCCGGTGCAGTGGTTGCACCCGATTTTCTGAAACCCATATTTACCCAGGGAAATCACCAAATCGTCATACTTGGGGTCCCAGTCCTCGAAGGGAGAGATGTGCAGTCCGCCGTAAATGCCGTAAAGCTGGTTTTTCTCGTAAGCGATCTCCCGGTAGGCGGTCTCGGCAAACTGGATGATGCCAAAGTGGCAGCATCCGGTGGTGCTGACCAGCCCGAGGTCCTTCACGTTGGCGTAAATGGCCTGCTCCCCGTACACCCGGCAGATGATGGGAACGGCGAAGACGTAAGTTGCCAGACCGGGAATGATGGGATTGAGCCCCGGTTTGACCTTGATCACTTTCCCCTTGTGGCCGGCATCCTTCAAATACTGTAGACCCTCCGGGTAGAACCCATCCGGGATATAGGTGGTGATGGTCGGGTCGTACTTGTAGGTGACCGGCACACCCCAGTAGTGGTCGAAGTGTTCGTGGGAGATGATCAGGGCCTCGATCTCCCTGTTTTTCAGCATCTGGTCGATGCCCTCGCGTTTGAAGCACTCATCCATCCATTTGTAGGACCAGCCGCTGTCGAGGAGGAATTTTCGCTTCTTGCCGCTCAGTTCCTCCACCTCAACTAAAGCAGCGAAGCCGCCGGCGTTATCCGGGCTCACGGAAAGTTTTTCGGTAATCGCCCAGGCCTCCTCAAGGTTGTTGGGAAGCAGATGCTTGATCTTGGCAACGCCCTTTTCGTAAGAGCCTTTTCCCAATCCGGTGCCGTCGCCAAACGGCGGCCAGTTGTAGCTGTACTGATTGACCAGCAGCCCTCCGGCGCCCTTGATGTCCCCCATCAAAACGGCATTCTTGAACCAGCTGGTTTCGGAGATATTGGTCACTTTCATATTCTTGCAGACACCGATGTCCGCCATCTTGCGCTTCACTTCCGGAAAGTGGGATTTGCGCCACGGGCTGTAAGAATAAATGCCCATCCCCAGGGCGGCGCTTCCAAGAACGCCCATAGCCGCTCCCTTGAAAAAGTCCCTGCGGTTGAACTTGCCTTTATCTTCAGACATAACGCCTCCTTGTCTCAGTCTATTTGATGATGACGATGGATTTATACGCCAAGGGTAGAATGTACAAGACGATGAAGTACACGGCGACACCGCACACAGCGCCGACTCCCAGCCCCCAGCCCAGAGATGGACTCCATCTGATCTCTGCCAGTTTCGCCTTTTCGGCCGCATGATCTTGGACGATCTCATCCGCCGTCTTTGGCACCATCTTCCAGGCCGGCCAGTTGTCCATGAACCAGTGGTGCACGAGCCAGATGTTGATCAACCAGATGGTGGGTATCATCGGAAACTGCGACTCATGCATAAATCCCTTCTGTGTTCCAAGAAAATCGTGGGACGTCTTGTAGTAGACGATATACAACAAGATCGCAGCAGCTATAGTGATGGCTGTTCGGATTAACACATTAACCGGCAGGCTGAAGCGCCGCGGCCAGTTACCGCAGTAGAATGTGACAAATATTGCCGGAACAAGGAAGAAAACAGCCATCTCTCCGACATGCAGCCAGCGCCAATCGGGTGCGTTGATCAGGCGCGTTCCGCGTATGGCTGGTCCCCAGGTCAATTCCTGAGCGAAATAAAGGAAGAAAAGCAGGGCCCAGGCCATGGCGATGATTCCGAAGAAGGCCGTCACACGTCGCAGCCAGTCCGTCTTGATCAGTTTAAAGGGAAAGCGTTCCCATATGGTTTCCACAATCCAGACCATCACCGTGCAGCACATGATCCAGGCGACATGGAAGTTTCCCGAGACCGTGTTGGCAAACTGCTCCCAGTAAGGAGGCGCGATGGATGTAAAATACTGCCACGGGTAATAGAGAATGCCCATGTGGGAGTGCATGGTCATGAAGTAAATCACTGTGCTCAGGAAGAAGGTCATGACCAGAATGCTTATGCCTTTGCCGGGCTGTTTCATGTTCTTCCAAGGCACTTCCTCGCAGGCCACCACCCAGGCTGGGCTCAACCAGGAGGCTATTGCCGCGAACATCAGGCAGGCGAGCGATGCATACTCAAGTGCAAAGAACTCGGTCATCCTGGGCAGCTTCATAAGCCTTTGCGGGTTGAAATAGGCGATCCCGAAATTGCCCAGCAGCCCCTCGAAAAATCCCTTGATAAGAACATACAGGATGAAAACGGATATGGCTGTCAGGATGCCTCCTTTGACGAGCGGATGCGTTTTTTCCAGCCAACTGCGTCTGAAGGGCCAGTAGTTGAAG
>CAYWTL010000084.1:0-5995 GCA_964460245.1 uncultured Syntrophaceae bacterium
TGCATGTCCAGCCGGTAGTTCGGATCCACCCGGACCAGGACGTCCCCGAAGATCAGCTCCCGTTCCCCCTTCACGCTCACCCGGACCACGTCCCGATTCCTCAGGCCGAATCCGAGCGCGTCTTCCGGGGACATATGAATATGGCGCTTGGCGCAGATCACGCCTTTTTCAAGACGGACGGCGCCCGCATCCCCCTCGATGACGATTCCCGGCGTGCCGTCCAGGTCGCCGGACTCCCGGATCGGAGCGTCGATGCCGAGCTGGAACTCTTCGGTTCGCGCAATCTCCACCTGAGATTCCTTCCGGGCAGGCCCGAGGATGCGGACGTGGCTGACCCTGCCCTTCGGGCCGACGAGGTTGACCGTCTCCACGCAGGCGAACTGTCCGGGCTGGCTCAGATCGCCCCGGGGCGTCATGGTCTTCCCCCTGCCGAAGAGCGTCTCGAAATCGCCCTGGTTCAGGTGGACGTGGCGGACCGAGACGCTGATGGGAACGGGCCGGGACCGGAGCATGCGGGCCTCCTCGGGCGTCCGGACGCGGCCCAGGGCATGGAGGGTCTTCCGGGCGATCATCCGCTCCTCGTCGGCCGGGATGACCAGGATGCGGACCTTTGCGTCCGGCAGGGAGACATCCTGCACTTCTCCCTGCCGGGATGCGGTCCGGTTGCGATCGTGGGACAGTTGAATGCCGAAGGATTCGAGTCCTTGGCACACGCCGGCGCGTATCTCTGCCGCGTTTTCGCCGATGCCCGCCGTGAAGATCAGGACGTCCAGCCCGCCCAGGGCGGCCATGTAGGCGCCGATGTACTTCCGGATCCGGTAGCAGAAGGTGCTGATGGCCCGGGTGCACCGGACGTCCCCCCTATCGGCGCCGGCCATGATCTCGCGCATGTCGTTGCTCACGCCGCTGATCCCCAGAAGCCCGCTCTCCCGGTTCAGCATGCGGTCCGTCTCTTCGACGCCCAGGGAGGTTGCCCGCATCAGGTGGACAAGGGCGCCGGGGTCCACGTCCCCCGGCCGCGTTCCCATGATCAGGCCCTCCAGCGGCGTCATCCCCATGCTCGTGTCGATGCTGTGTCCGTGGTCGATGGCGCAGACGGAGGCGCCGCTTCCCAGATGGCAGGAGATGATCTTCATCTCGCCGACGGGCCGCCGAAGCCAGGTCGCGGCCCGCAGGGCGACATATTCGTGGTTGGTGCCGTGGAACCCGTAACGGCGGACCTGCTCCTTTTTGCACAGATCGTGGGGCAGGGCGTAGGTGTAGGCGTGGCTGGGCATGGTCTGGTGAAAGGCCGTGTCGAACACGGCGACTTGCGGGACCTGCGGCAGGAGCTTCCGCATGGCCTCGATGCCGGCCAGGTTGAACGGGTTGTGCAGGGGCGCCAGGGCGCAGAAGGAGCGGATGGATGCCAGGACGTCATCGTCGATGACGGCCGCGTTGGAGAACTTCCCGCCGCCGTGGGCCACCCGGTGGCCGATCGCCTGCAGGTCATTCAGATTTTGAAGCGCCTCGAGATCAGGCTCCGTGACGGCGCGGACCATTGCATGGAAGGCGTCCTCCATCGTCCGAATGCTTGGATCGGGATCCTTCCGGTCGATCCGGGGGGTTTTGACGCGATGGACCGCCTCGCCGGACCCGATCTTCTCGATCTCTCCCTCGAGAAGGGCGGCGGCCCGGGAGGTGTCGTAGAGGGAATACTTGAGGGAGGAACTGCCGCTGTTGAGGACCAGGATCTTCATCGCCTCCGCGCAGGAGGAAAAATCCAGGTCGTAGGGGTCCTGATTTTCGGAGTGGGCCTTCTTCAGCAGGTCGGCCTGTGCGGCAGCCTGTGCGGCCTGGATCATCTGCTCCGTGATCAGCTTGGCGAATCTCGCCAGGGCGCGGGGGTTCCCGGCGAGGAGCCTCGAAAAGGATTCGCGGGGGATGCGAAGGAGACGGCAGGCCGTCCGCGCCGAGACGTCGGCGATGACCGGTTCGCCGGTCATGATCGACATCTCTCCGAAGAGTGCCCCTCTTCCGAGGGTCATGCCGGTTTCCCCGGCCGTCCCGGTCGGCGGAAGAACGGCGCGCACCTCGCCCTCGTAGACGACCCACAGGAAACGGCCGATATCCCCTCTCTTCTGGATCGGCGCGGAGGGGCCGAAGTCGATCCAACGCGCATCGGCCGCGAGAGAGGCGACTTCCGGGTCGCTCAGTTCGGAAAAAACGGCAAGCGATTTCAGAAACGGTGCAGCATCCATGATCCTTCATCTCCTGTTGTGGCCCGATGCCGCGAAGCTTTTGGCGGCTTCCCGTCCGGCCGGGTTTGCTGGATTAGGGACTTGCTTTTACATGTTGGGATTATAGGGACAACCAGAGTGCATGTCAACGAAAAGCCAAGGGCAAGATGCGAGGAGAGGAGCGGTTGGCGGAACAAGGGATGAACTGCAGTATCGTCGTTTCCGGATGCAGCCGATCCGCTTCGCCGGTATCCGCGGCCACTCGGGCATTCAGAAAGAGTCAGGGGAGAAAACCGTCGCAGACACACCAACGCGGGCCCGTCGACTTTTTCATAGGGGATGCGCCCAGCCCATGGCCAGGTCATCCAGGGCATGATTTTCCCGGATTTGCAATTCGATCTTCTGCCGCATCACGTCGAATTCCGGCTCCGCCAACTGGTTCAGGACCGTGAAGGGCTCCCCCCAACGGATCATCAGCCTGCTGAATGGTTTGGGGATCAGAAAGCGGTCCCAGCTTTTCAGCACCCAGGCCCGGTTGGTCGAGATGTAAACCGGATAGATGACCGCCCCGGAAAGCTGGGCGATTCTGACGATTCCGGCCTTGACGGCCCCCTTCGGGCCGCGGGGACCGTCCACCGCGTGAACGGCTGCCCGGTTGTCGACCAGGTAAGCTACGAGGGCGTCCAGCGCCTCTTTGCCGCCCCTGGAGCTGGAGCCGCGGATGGGATGAAACTGAAGCCGCTCAACCACCCGGGCGATCATGTCCCCGTCCCGGCTCTGACTGATGATCGCACCGAGCGCAAAAGGTCCGAATCGCTTCGCGTACCCGATGACGCCGAACATCCGCTGGTGCAGGATGGCAATGATGACCTTCTGGTTCTGTTCCAGAGCGCGAAGGATGTGCTCCTCATGCAGAATCGTTTTGCGGATTCCGCATAAATATGCCCGAATCAGGTTGTGGGCCAGGGGGATCAACCCATACCGGACAGCCGCAGCCGACAGGTGCTTCCACATAGTCTTCTCCGAATCGTTCCACGCTTATCATGGTCCGCCCTCGAAGGACAGAGCAATTCATGGTCCGGTCTCGATGGATAACCAGTTTGGTCAGCGCACGCTTTCAGACCGCATCGACTTCATGCGGGTCGAGCCCTTGAGAAACGGGCACTGCGAAAGATCCTTTCGTCCCCTCTTTGTTCCCGAAACGGCTGCCGCAGCCGATGCCGCAGCCCGTGAGGAAACATTGGCATATCCGGCCGGAGCACGCATCGGGACTTTCCCTCCGGATGTTGGCTTGCCCCGATTCCCCGTGCGGTAGAGAGGCGTGACGGCCTTCGGGGCGGGCAGCGTGTAATCGAAATTCTCCAATTTCCGCCGTTCCAGCTTTTCGCCGAGGACATGCTCGATGCTACGCACGAAGTCCCGGTCCGGGAGCGTCACAAAGGTGAAGGCTTCGCCGGTTCTGGCGGCTCTGCCGGTCCGTCCGATCCGGTGCGTGTAGGCGTCGACCGTGTCGGGCATGTCGTAATTGATCACGTGCGATATCCCCGAAACATCGATGCCGCGGGCCGCGATGTCCGTGGCGACGAGGACTTTGTATTTCCCGCTGCGAAAGCCGTCGATGGCCTCCTGACGCCGGTTCTGGGACAGGTCGCCCTGCAGCGATGCGGCCGGATATCCGGACTTTTTCATCTGGTTCGCAAGGCGCGTGGTGCGGGCCTTGGTGCGGGTGAAGACCAGCGCCGATTTCACGTCCTTATGGTCCAGGATCCTCATCAGAAGGGGCGTCTTGAGGTGCGGATCAACGGGATAGATCGCATGGGAGACCGTGGAGACAGGGACTGCATCGCCGATCCGAACGGATACCGGATTTTGCAGGACCGTTGCCGCCAGGACCCGAACGTCGTCAGGCATCGTCGCCGAGAAAAGGAGCGTCTGCCGCTGGGTGGGCAGGCGGCTCAGGATCTTGCGGACATCGGGAAGAAAACCCATGTCGAACATGCGGTCCGCTTCGTCCAGGACAAGCGCTTCGACGCGGGTGAGATCGATCACGCCCTGGTTCATGAGATCGATGAGGCGTCCGGGGCAGGCCACCACGATTTCCGCCCCGCTGCGGAGCCGGCTGATCTGCTTGTTCTGGTTCACGCCGCCGTATACGGTGGCGCTCTTCAGAGGTGTGTTCCGCCCCAACTGACCGATGGCCTCGTGCGTCTGTTCCGCCAGTTCTCTCGTCGGCGCGAGGATCAGCGCCCGTACGCACTTTCGCGGACCGGTCATGAGGCGCTGCAGGATCGGCAGCACAAACGCCGCCGTCTTGCCGGTTCCCGTCTGGGCAAGTCCCATCACATCCCGGCCTTCCATGACCGGCGGTATCGATCGCTGCTGGATCGGAGTCGGCTCCCGATAGTCCAGCATTCGAATGCCGGCCATGATTTTGGGATGGAGATTGAATGCTTCAAAGTTCATGTTTTTTCACTCTTTTCTTTCGTAAGTTCTTAAGGTTGTTTTCAATGATTGTATTTCGCTGCATTGCAGTCATGCCTGTTGTCGGATTATCTCGTTCGCATCACTCACGGATCCTTTCTGTGATCGGGTTTCGGCGCGGCTGCAAAGGCAATAAAAAAAGCCCCTGGGATCTAATGAAAAATCCCATGGGCTTGTTATAAACTTAATGGATTTTAGATTAAACTGCCGCGATCTCGGACATCCACTACAGGAAACAAATGACGGTGTCAACATTTTTTTCATTTACGTTGCTTTTTCTTGCCTGGAGACTCTTCTTTTGATAGCCTCAACCCCGATTTCGCACAGGGATGGAGACGGAAAGTGATGACGAACGGTGAGGAAAGAGGGCAGCCGGAGATGAGCCGCGTATGCCGCCGAAGGCAGCGGGGGCGGGTGGCGGTCCTTTCCCTTCCCGCAAGCGTTTTGGCGGTGGCGGCCGGGGCGGACATTTGCCTGGCCTCCGGCATGGAAGCGGCGGCTCACGCCATCGGCGAGTCCCTGCCGGTCTGGACGGTCATCCCCTTTGCCGGAATCCTGCTGTCCATCGCCCTGTGCCCGCTGCTCACGCCCCGGTTCTGGC
The DNA here is from genome assembly GCA_964460245.1 of uncultured Syntrophaceae bacterium. GTDB lineage: Bacteria > Desulfobacterota > Syntrophia > Syntrophales > Fen-1087 > JAXDBM01. Next base: position 5,302 of record CAYWTL010000084.1, read on the forward strand.
ACCATCATTTCGGCAAGGTGGCGGCTTTCTGGGCGCTGCTCTTCGCCCTCCCGTTTCTGTTCGCGCATCGGGGCGTGGCCTTCTACGAGATCCTTCACATCGCGCTGATCGACTACATCCCCTTCATCATCCTGCTCTGGGGGCTGTTCACGATTTCCGGCGGCATCGTGCTGAGGGGCGCCCTGCGGGGAACCCCGGCGGTCAACACGGCCATGCTGCTGATCGGCACGGTCCTGGCATCCTGGGTCGGGACTACGGGCGCCGCCATGGTGATGATCCGGCCGGTCCTGCGCGCCAACCGGGACCGCGTGAAGAAGGCCCATATCATCTGCTTCTTCATCTTTCTGGTCGCCAACATCGGAGGGTCCCTCACCCCCCTCGGGGACCCGCCCCTCTTTCTTGGCTTTCTGCACAACGTGCCCTTCTTCTGGGTCACGACCGGCCTGCTCCCCCACATGCTGACGGCGTCCCTGATCCTGCTGGCGGTCTTCTATGCCGTGGACCTCTACTACTTCCGCCGGGAGAAGACCCTGCCGGCGGTTGACACGGAAGGGAAGCCGGAGCCGCTCCGTATCGAGGGGCTCTACAACTTCCTGCTGCTCGCCGGCGTGGTCAGTGTGATCCTGATCAGCGGCTACTGGCGGCCCGGCCACCTGTCCGTCTTCGGCGTCGAGGTCCATTACCAGAACATGCT
>CAYWTL010000084.1:6095-10259 GCA_964460245.1 uncultured Syntrophaceae bacterium
TTCATGGTGAAGTCCATCGCCGAGGAGGCGGGGGTGAACATGCCCAGCTTCTTCGGATACATGTTCAAGTATTCCATACCGATCCTGATCCCGGTCTTCGTGCTGGTGAGCTTCATCTTTTTCTGACCGGGGCCGGGGCATCCGTTGCAGGGAGGGCGATTCATGAACGAGCGCTACTGCGAGGTGACCGTCGAGGGGGGCCTCGATCTGGTCAAGGGATTTGTCGCGGGGTTCCTGGAGGGGCGGGGCATTTCGGGCGACGTCTTTTTCGGAAGCGACTATCAAATCGAGGGGGAAAGCCCGGCGGGCCTGCTCATGCGGCTGATGAGGCTGCGGGGCGAGACCTGCACGCTGGTCGTCGGGACGGGGCTTCACGAACTGTTGGCCGCCGCCCTGGAGAGGCGTCGGGGCATCGTGCCCCTGCGCATCCTGAAGGTACGCCCGATCGCCGCCGCCGCCTTTGACGTGTCGTTCCGGACCTATTCCCGGGATGTCGGCGCGGAGCTCAAGGGTCTTTTCGGCGGCTTTCCCGCGGGTGTGGTGCGGGGAGAAGGGTTCGAAATGCAGGAGAAGGTCACGCCGGAGGGCAAGGGGGTTGAGGCCTACGCCCCCCTGCACGAATACGAGCTGCGCGGCAGGGGGCGGATCGAGGGCGGCGTGCGAGGGGTTTTCGGCCTGTACCACCGGTTGGAGCGCTTCGAGGTCGTCGAACGGGGCGACATGGAACTGACCTACGGTGAAGACCTGTGAAAAATGAGGCGGACGTTTCTTGAAGCAGCCTGAGAAAGAGTCTTTCTGGGGCGGTGTGATCAAGTCCATGGGGCTGGTCTTCGGCGACATCGGCACCAGCCCGATCTACACCCTGACCGTCATCTTCGCCCTGACCCGGCCGACCTATGAAAACGTCCTGGGGATCCTTTCGCTCGTGGTCTGGACCCTGACGATCCTCGTCACCGTCGAGTACGCCTGGCTGGCCACGAGCCTTTCCCGCAAGGGGCAGGGTGGCGAGATCGTACTCCGGGAGATTCTGCTGTCCCAGCTGAAATCCGGCCGGGCCATCGGCTTCGCGGGCATCCTCACCTACATGGGCGTGTCGCTCCTCCTGGGGGACGGCGTCATCACCCCGGCGATCACGCTCCTTTCGGCGGTGGAGGGCCTGCTGATCATTCCCGGCATGGAAAATCTGAGCCAGGCGATGCTCATCGGCGTCGCCGCGGCCATTGCCATCGTCCTCTTTTTCGCCCAATCCCGGGGGGCGGACCGCATCGCCGGCGCCTTCGGACCGGTCATGCTGGTCTGGTTCGGCGCCCTGGCCCTGTCCGGCCTGGCCTCCCTGTCCGCCATGCCGGACATCGTCAAGGCGGTGAATCCCTGGTATGCTTTCCAGTTTTTCCAGCAGAACGGCATCGCCGCGTTCTTCGTTCTCTCGGAAGTCATCCTCTGCGCGACGGGAGGGGAGGCCCTTTACGCCGATATGGGCCATCTGGGCAGAAAGCCCATCCTGCAGGCCTGGAATTTCGTTTTTGTCGCCCTGCTGATCAATTATTTCGGGCAGGGGGTTTTCGCCATTCAGCACCCGGAAGCGAAAAACTTTTTGTTCGGGATGGTCCGAAGCCAGGCGCCGTTCCTGTACATCCCCTTCCTCCTGCTGACGGTCGCCGCGACGATCATCGCCTCCCAGGCCATCATCAGCAGCGCCTTCTCCATCGTCTACCAGGGGATCACCACCCGGCTGTTGCCCCTCATGAAGATCGAGTACACCTCGCGCAAGCTGCAGTCGCAGATCTACATCGGGGCCGTCAACTGGATCCTGATGGTCAGCGTCATCTTCATCATGTTCCTCTTTCAGAAATCGTCGAACCTGGCGGCGGCTTACGGCATGGCGGTCACCGGCTCCATGACCATCACCAGCCTGATGATGATCATGGTCTTTTCCCGCACCACGAAGTGGAAGGTTCCCATCGCGCTCGCCGTCTGCGCGATCGATTTCATCTACCTCGCGTCGACCTTCACGAAGCTGCCCCACGGCGCCTACTGGTCCCTGATCATCGCCGCCGTCCCCTTTTTCATCATGCTCGTCTACACAAAGGGACAGAAGGTGCTCTTCCGGCGGCTGATGCCCCTGGATCTGGAGGCCTTCCTGATCAGTTACGAGCAGGTCTACGGCAAGGGGAGAAATATCGCCGGCACGGCGCTCTTTTTCACCCGTCAGGGGAACGTCATTCCCCCCTACATCGTCCACTGCATTCTCGGCAGCAGCATCATCTACGAGAACAACATTTTCATATCGATCACCCGGACCGAGGAGCCCTTCGGCGTCGAGACCGAATATCGGCAGAACTTCGCCCCCGGGCTTCACCTCTTCGAGATCCGGGCCGGCTACATGACGGTCGTGAACATCGAAAAGCTGTTGAAGGAAAAGGGCATACAGGAAAAGATCATCTTCTACGGCGTCGAGGACATCACGACGAAGAACATCATCTGGAAGGCGTTCAGCACGATCAAGAAGCTGTCGCCGAATTTCGTGCAGTTCCACAAGCTGCCCGCCCGGAAACTGCACGGCGTCGTCACCCGGGTGGAGATGTGACCGAAATGGCCGTCGGCCTGAACCTGAAAAATTCAGGCAGGAATCGGCATGTCAGGGAGGTTGACCGATGGGGGATCGTTCCGAAACAGAGGAAGCAGGGGGGATGTCGTCGCGGATGATCGAAAAGATCGACCGGGTCCTCGAGCGGGTCAAGGACCCGGAGAGCGGGCTGCCCGTTTCCCGGCTTGGCCTGGTGAAGCGGTTCCGCTACAGCGAGCGCGAAAAAAGGCTCTTCGTCTTCACCGACGTCTACCCGCACCTGCCCAAATGCGTCACCTGCGCGGCGATTGCCCGGACGATCGTCTCCGCCATCGTCCGGGACCTGCAGGCGGAGCTGGAGCGCGAGTTCCCCGAGCTGAGCGTGGAGTTCGTCTGATCTTAGAAGAACTTCCCGAAGGTCAGGCCCGCGTACATCGGGTCGTGGTTGGCCCGCAGGGTGCGCACCATGACCATGTGGGATTTTTCCTCCTTGGCGATCTTCTCGAAGAACTTTTTCTGATCCCGGTCCCGGGCCAGTTTGGCCAGCTCGGTATAAAGCAGGATGGCGTTCTTTTCCGCCGCCATGGCGATGGCGCAGGCCTGCCCCACCGTCTCGACCTTTTCCAGCCGCCTGTCCACCGTTTCGCCCTTCGGGAACAGCCCTTCCTGGACGATCGCTTCGAGGTAATCGTCGATTTCCGGGTTACGCAGGGTCTGGTCGGTCCCCTTGAGTTCCGCCTGGACCTTGAAGTCCGAGAAGATCCGCAGGTGGACCGCCTCTTCCTTGGCCAAGTTCGTGAAGAGCTTCTTCAGGTCTTCATCGTCGAACTTCTTCGCCGCCTTCGTGTAGAAGGCCATGCCGTCCTTTTCCGCCTTGATCGCAAAATCGAAAACATCCAGTTTCTCGCGCTTTGCCATGGTCTGACCTCCTTTATTCTGAATGGGTTGTTCGTTCCTGCGAAAACAGCCGCCCGACCGTTTCGATCATGAAGCGGCGGCTTCCTTTCTGTCAAGAAAAAACGACTAGTAGACGGACTTTCTTCCCTCGAGAAGGCCCTTTTCCGTTTCCGGATTCCCCTTGCACTCGGGCGGCATGGGGATCTCGTCGCCCGCGTCGCAGGGAAGGCCGCTCATGGATTTGGCCGCGCAGCGTCCGGTCCGGAACCCGATCTCGTAGCAGGACAGGGCGTTACCCGGAGCGGCGGGTTTGGGCGATGCCGTCGTCGGCGCTGTTGCCGGCGCGGCCGGTTGCGGGGTTGCCTGCACGGTGGCGGGCTTGGGCTTGTCCGCCTGCGCCGCCCCCCCCTTGCCGGAATCGCCGCAGGCCGCAAAAAGCAGGCAAAGCGCCGCCAGCGCGAACGGGATTGCCCTTTTCAAATTTATGTTCTTCATCGGGATGTCTCCTGTCTGAACTGGGATAAAAGCCAGCGGTAAACCGGCGCGAGGTCCTTCGCCACCTGGCCCTCGCGGGGGATCATGAAGATGAAGCAGCGCTTCTGCTCCGGGACGACGGCCACATGGCGGACGTTCCCCGGGTCGGGGGAGCCGCCGGCGAGCGTCCGCAACCGGTCGCGCATCTTTCCATTGCCGTAATAGAG
>CAYWTL010000085.1:0-10243 GCA_964460245.1 uncultured Syntrophaceae bacterium
GCCGGAGGTCGGAATTGAACCGACATGACCGCAAGGGTCGGGGGATTTTGAGTCCCCTGCGTCTACCAGTTTCACCACTCCGGCACGGGTGCCAGATTAGCATGGAGAGGGTCCGCAATGTCAAGAAAAATGTATTGACAGGGCGCAAAACGCCATGCTAATGAATGCGCTCCCGGCCAAGGAAAATTGGGGTTGTAGCTCAGTTGGGAGAGCGCTTGAATGGCATTCAAGAGGTCAGGGGTTCGACTCCCCTCAGCTCCACCAGATCAATAAAGGGGTTGCGCTGGTCATCGATCGGCAACCCCTTCTTTTTTGACTCCAACAGAGGGAGCAATGTCATGCCGCGAAAAGGCGAAAAAGTCTATTGCATCAACCATCCCGAAGAGGAATTGTCCATTCTGAACGAGAATGACGCCAACACCTTCCATGTGATCCGCCTGGGTTACCTCAAGCACGGATGCAACTTCGGCCTGCACGACAAATCGACGGGGTTCGACGTTTTCGGATGCCGAAAGTGCGGCTACGTCGAATTCTATCTCACACCCGAGGAACTGCAAGTGCTCGGCAAGCAAAAAGCATAAGATCGTACGGCGGCATCATGGCCAGGATTCTGATCGTCTATCACTCGCAGACGGGGAACACCGAAAAGATGGCGCGAGCCGTTGAGGAAGGCGCCCGCAGCGCCGAAAAGGCCGAAGTCACGCTCCGGAAAGCGGCGGATGCCACAATCGAAGACCTGCTGCAGGCTGACGGCCTGGCGGTCGGAACGCCGGAAAATTTCGGTTACATGTCCGGCATGATCAAGGATTTTTTCGACCGGACCTATGTCGCCGCCCTGGACAGGGTCTTCCGCAAACCCTATGTCGTCTTCATCAGCGCCGGCAATGACGGCACGGGGGCCCTGAACGCGATCGAACGGATCGCCCTGGGCTACAAGTTCAAGAAGGTCTACGAACCGGTGATCTCCAGGGGACCGGTGAAGGAGGAGATCCTGGAGCGATGCCGGGAACTGGGGGCCACGCTGGCCGGTGGCTGCCAGATCGGGATCTACTGAAGCCTTTTTTCCGCGCCCTCCCCCCAGCACCCCTTTCCCGCGCGAAGGCGGGAATGCCACCGCACCTACCGCTTCTTCCCCTGCAGGACCTCGATGAACGCCTCGATCCGGGTCTCGATCTGGCTCTCGGAAAACTTTCGCTCGTCCGTCATGTCCGCCTCGATCATCAGCGACGGGATCCCCTTCTCCCGCTCGACGATGCGCTGGATGTCGTACTGGCCGAGCGAATAGGGTTTGCAGCTGCGGTTGGAGTGCATGACGATACCGTCCACGCCGTACTTGTCCACCATGGCCATGACGCTCCGGGCCATCTCGTCCACGCCGATGTTCAGGTAGATCCGGGCGTGGCACTCGGCCATGCTTTCCAGGAAATTGTCCTCGTCCACGTACCGGAGCGCCGTGCACCAGGCCGAGGTGTAGGTGTCGGCCACCAGGCATGCGCCCTGGGCAGCGAATTTCTCGGACAGCCATTTCGTCCGGTACCAGACGGGCAGGTTGTCCCAGAGCAGGCGGTATTTCTCCTCAGGGACGGCGCCGATGCCGTCGGCGATCCGCTGCTTCATCTCCGCCAGCAGTGTTTCGTAGTAGGCCACCACAGGCGCGGTCCCGCGCAGCGTCACGATCAGCGCCAGGTGGAAGAAGGCGTCGAAGGCGCTCATGGGGGCCGGCCGGTGCATGGTCGTGTCCAGCACCGCCTGCCAGGCGCGCTGCCCGGCGACGGAGAGCCTCCCCACCTCCCTCATCCGGTCATAGTCGTATTTCTTCCCGCAGTGCTCCTCCAGAAAGCGGATGTACTCGTCGATCTGGCGGCGGACATACCGGTGGGACTCCTTCGTGTACTCGGTGTGGCAAAAGGGGGTGTCGAGGATGAAAAGCGGCGCGTTGAAATAGCGGGCCTGGATCTCGTACCATTTGAGGACGGTCCCGCAGATGTTGTTGCAGCAGATGAGCATGTCCGGCCGGGGCAGGCCGCCGATGGGGCCGCCGTTGACGGTGGCGCAGGCGATGTCCGAGCAGGCGTAGGAGCAGAGGTCCCCCGCGTATCCCATCGCCTCCGCCTTTCCGTACAGGTCTCCCCCCATGCGGCTGGCGCCGATCATGGCCCCGTGATTCTCCGGGTAGACGGGGATGACGTCCATCACGATGAGCGGCTCCACGGGACCGCCGCTGGTGATCCAGGCGACTTTCTTGCCCGTCTGCCCGGCCGTCTTGGCATCGATATAGTAGGCCGTCATGATCTCCTTCATCCGCTGGACGGTCTTGATCTTGCGCTTTTCCCGCTCGGGGTCCGGCATCGTCTTCTCTTCCGCCATCTCTCGCTCCTTTACAGCATCTCCACGAAGGTCTCGAACCGCGTCTTCAACTGGCCCTCCGGCGGAAGTTGATCCTCCAACTCCAGCAGGAGGCTCGGAATCCCCTCCCGGTCCAGCGCGCTCTTCAGGGCCGGGTAGTCGAAGGCGTGGGGATCGCAGAACTTCAGCAGCGTGAAGACCACCCCCTGCGCGCCCTTTTCCCGCACCATCCGGACCAGATGGTCGGCGCGGCTCGTCAGACCGCTGTGCTTGGCCGGGCAGACGATCCGGTCCAGATATCGCTCCGCAATGGCCTCCATGGGGTCCGCCGCCGCTCCGAAGCCGCCGGCAAAGGACCTCGCGCCGGTGCAGAGGTCGTCCCAGACCACGACGCCGCCCGCCTCGTCGATGAGGGGATGGATATCGGGAAAATCGCAAATCCCGCCGGAGAGGGCGATCCGCTTCCGGTCCGTCTTTTCGTCGACGGGTTCTTTCCGCTCCAGATCCCCTACCAGGCCGGACAGCAGCGCCGCCAGATGCGCCCGGTCCATGATCGCCGAGGCTTTGACAACGGCATGGACATCGGCGCCGCTGATGTGCTCCGGGTGCGCTTCCCGGATCTCGTAGATTCGCCTCAGGGCGCCGCGCAGTTCTTCATACAGCCCCATGGACGCCTTCAGTGCCTCGTCGGTGACGGCAACGCTGAGCTTCCTTTCCAGCTCGATCCGGAACGCGCGCAGAACATCGCCCATGTACTCCCGGGCGCTCTCCGTGTTCAGCTTGACGGGGAGGACCACGTCGGCATGAAAGCCGTACGGGACGTTCAGCCGCCAGATATCGGAAAGGCGCTGGATGGAATCGCAGGTGTGGGGAAAGACGACGCCGTCCAGAAAATTCAACCCCCCGGACAGGGCCTCCTCCAGGACGCTGCGCACGAGCGAGCAGCAGTAGGACTGCAGATGCCGGTCGGCCAGATGCAGGTTCCCCCTGCGGCTGAAAATCCTCAACGGCAACGCCCCGGCGGCCCAGATGATCTCTTCCGGCGCGTACGAGCAGAAGTAACCGACGATTTTCCCTCCCGTTTCCGCCTTGTGCTTTTTCGCATAGCCGTAGGGGTTCAGGACGGCCTGCCTGATTTCATCCATTTGATTCATGGTCGCATTTCTCTCCCGCGTACAGCCCGGCGGCTCGCAGCCGGGCCTTTTCCTCCTCCTCCAGACTGTTGAAAGCCACCTTTCCGACGAGGGTCTTGGGAAGCGACGTCCGGAATTCGATCTCCCTCGGACAGGACCACTTGATCAGATGCTCGCGGCTGTGTTCGATCAGAATCTGCTCCATTTCCGGCCCCGCCCGGCCCGGGTCCTTGAGGACCACAAAGGCCTTGACCCGCTCCACCTGGACCTCGTCGGGGACGCCGATCACGCAGCATTCGAGCACTTCGTCGTGCCGATAGAGGACATCTTCGACCTGGGCGGGGTAGACGTTCATCCCTGAAGATTTGATCATCCGCTTCAGCCGCAGCTTGAAGTAGACGAAGCCGTCCTCGTCCATCGTGGCCAGGTCGCCCGTATGCAGCCACAGCTTCCCGTCCGGGTGGACCTTCAGGGTCTCTGCCGTTTCCTCGGGCATCTCCAGGTAGCCCAGCATGACTCCCGGGCCGTGCAGGCAGATCTCGCCGATCTCGCCGGCCGTCGCCTCCTCGGTCGTCCCCTGCTTCACGATCTTCGCCAGCATGTCCGGAAAGACGATCCCCACGCTCCCTTCCCGGTACTCCGTCATGGGCATGGCCATGATGGCCGTCACGGCTTCCGTTAGCCCATACCCCTCGCGGAGCTTCACCGTGCCTCCCTGCCGCCGGACGATCTCCTCGAACTTCTCCTTGACCGGTCGGGGGAGCTGGTCGGCGCCGCTGAAGGCCCCCTTGAGGCAGCTCAGGTCGGCCTTTTGAAAGAGCGGATTGCGGTTCAGGGCCTCGAAGAGCGTCGGCACACCGACCACGAAGGACGGCTTCTTCGTTTTAATCAGTCCGGCCACTGTCTCCGGCGTGAACTGCGGCACCAGGATGCTCTTGCCGCCGCCCATGAACACGGCGTTGACGCAGACTCCCAGGCCGAACCCGTGAAAGATGGGCAGGATCGCCAGGATGGAGGAGCCGCCGCCCAGACCGCCCCAGGCGGCGACCTGCATCCCCTCGCTGATGAAATTCATATTGGACAGCATGATGCCCTTGGGCGTACCCGTCGTACCGCCGCTGTAGAGGATGACGGCCAGGTCGTCCGTGTCCATCTTCGCCTGCGAGGCTTCCGGATAGGACCCCTTCATCAGCTCGTGCCACCAGCGGACCAGCGGATCATCGGGCACGGCGAGAATTTTGCGTCCCTTCGTCAGGTTGAACCCGATCTTCTTGATCCAGTCCAGATAATCGGGGATTCGGGCCAGGATCAGCGTGTGCAAGCCGGTGCAGGACTGAACCTCCTTGAACTTGCCGTAGAAGGCGTTCAGCGTCAGGGCAAACCGGCTTCTGCTCTTGTTAAGGTAAAATTCGATCTCTTTGGCTGTCGAGAGGGGGTGAATCATGCTGGCTACCGCGCCCAGTTTGTTGGCGGCGTAAAAGCAGATGATCCCCTGCGGGCAGGTGGGCATGGAGATGGTGATCCGATCGCCGGCCTTCAAGCCCAGAGCGGCCAGGGCATTGGCGCATTGCTGGATTTCCTCGCCGAAACGACGGTAGGTGCGGGTGGTGCCGAAAAAATCCCAGGCGACATCGTCGGGGCAGCGCGCCACCGTCTGCATGAGCGCTTCGTAAAGGGTCACCCGCGGATAGTCGATCGACGCCGGTACGAGGCCGTAGAACTTAAGCCAGGGCTTCTTTTCATACATGGGCCGTTTCCTTTCCGTCTGCTGGGTCGTCCCGCCCCGGCAGGGCCGCTGGTCCGTGCCGGGAATCTCACCGCTTCCTTCGGTTGTGCTCCTCCGTCAGGTGCTCCAGGAGCCGGCTCAACGGCCAGCGGACGTTCTGTTCCGTCAGGGTGCAGAAGATGGGGCGCGGCAGCCCGCCTTCGGGGGGAAATTCCTGCAGGGCCTGCCGGATCTGCTCCTGGGAAAATCCGAGAAACACGAGGATCCGGGTCTCCTGCTCGTCGAAGCGATCCACGGGCCCCTGTTCGAGGATGTCCATCACCGTCATCTGCTCCCGGCCGGAAGCGCTGATCACGATCGTCGCGGCTGAAAACAGGCGGTCGAAGGAACGACGGATCACATCGGCCTGATCGGCGCTGTACCCGTAAACCAGGATTCCCAGGGGCTGCACGTCAAAACGCCTCCAACGTCCTTCCGGCTCGAAAGGCCGCAAACTCAGAAAATCAGCCCCGGAAGCATGATGTTTTCGAGTTCCAGCCTTCGGTCTTCGAACTCGCCTTCACGAAGCACCGCCGGGAAGCGGATCATCTCCCCGAAACGGAGCGTCACGCGGGAGAAGGGCTTGGGCAGCATGAAGGTGTCCCAGCTTTTGAAGTACCAGGCCCTGTCCGCCGCCGTGTAGAAGGGAACGATCACGGCATTGGTCATCAGCGCAAGCTGGATCGCGCCGGCCTTCACCCGCCCGGCGGGCCCTTTCGGTCCGTCCAGGATGTGCCCGGCCAGGCCCGAATCGTTCAGGTTCGCGATCATGGCCCTCAGGGCCTTGCCGCCGTCCGTCGAAGAGGAGCCCCGGACGGTCCGCCACCCCGTCCTTTCGGCCACGCCGGCAATGATCTCCCCGTCGAAGCTCTTGCTGATCATCAGGCTGGGCTTGAAGGCGCTGTACGTTTTGAAGTGGCGGATCGCGGAGAAAAACTGCTGATGCCAGGTGCAGAGCAGGACTTTCCCGCCGCCTTTCAGGTATTCCATCCATTCCCGCTCGTTCTCGACCGTGAGGCGAAAAGTCCCCGAATAAAGACGGATGAATCGGTAGAGCAGGTCCAACGCGGGCCGTGAGGTCACAAACGGCCTGAATTTTTTCGACATCGGAACACCCCTTCATGCTGCGTCGCACTCCACGCCGCCGGGATTTTTCACAAAGATGGGTCAAGGTCCGCGCGGAAAGCTTCTTATCTTTTTTCGAGGGATCTGGCAAACGATATTTACGCGCCGCCGGCCCGCCATCCTCAACCCCTGCGGCCAAGGCCGTTCCCGCGTGCCGGAAACACGGCGGAAGCGCGGCTGCCTCTCTAATAGCCGTTTTCCCTCATCTCCTGCCGGGACGGGATGCCGGTCCTCCCCCCCATCCGCAGGCTCACCCGGGCGGCCGCCCAGGCGCCGAGGTCGAGGCTTTTCTCCACCGTCCATCCCCTGACCAGGCCGTAGGTGAAGCCGGCGTGAAAGACATCGCCGCATCCGGTGGTGTCGACGGCTGCGACTGCGTAGGCCGGTTTCTGAATGACCTTGCCCCCCTCCAGGGCGACATAACCCCGCTCTCCGAGGGTCACCCCGGCGACCCTCGGCCCGAGCGCCGACAGTTTCCGGCAGGCTTCCAGGGGGCGATCGCCGCCCGTCAGGGCGCGGGCAAAGGTTTCGGAGGCGACGAAGCAGTCGCTGATCCGGGCCAGTTCCAGCATGCCTTCCCGCAGGGTCCCGGCATCCACGACTACGGGAATGCCGGCCTCCCGGGCCGTCCGGCCGGCAAAGAGGGCCGCCTCCATGAAAAGCCCGTCCGTATGCAGGACCCGGGACCGCCGCAGGGTTTCGGCATCGATCTCATCGGGACGGATCTCCGTTCCCGTCGGCCTCTGCCAGAAGATGGTCCGCCTGCCCTTCGCGGGCTCGGCCGCAATGAAGGCAAACTGCGACAGGCGCCCTGCCCGCAAGATCAGGCCATCCGTCCGGACCCCCTCCGCCGCGAGGGATTCCCGAATCATGCGGCCGAAGAGATCATCGCCTGCCAGCCCGGCAAAATAGCAGGACAGCCCCCAGCGGGACAGGGCCACGAGCGCCGTCGCCACCGGCCCGCCCCCCTGCAGGATCATGTCCGAGAATTCGCATTTCGCGTCCGGCGGCGGATAGGCATCGATCCGCCCGATGCAGTCCAGGGAGCACTGCCCCAGTCCGAAAACCTCCGCGGCTATGTTCGGCATAATGCCCTCGTCTTGTCAGCGTCGCAATGCTTCCGTGCGCCGGGGCGGATGAGTCGCTCTTTCGTCCTTCCCCGATCCTTCATGAGGCGCGCTCAAAATAGGCCCGGCGGCAGTCGCTTTCGACCCGGACCAGCCGCTGATAGGCCTCATCGAAATCATCCTTTCCGACCGTGAACAGGCCGTGGCCGTAGACGATAGCCGCGGGGTGATTCCGCAGGGCCGGCGGCACCGTGTGGCACAGGCCGGAAGGTCCTCCTCCCGCCTCCCCCGCCACAATCGGGACATCCCCGGCAAACCGCTTCTCCGGGCAGCGGGAATGGCAGGTATCCCGACCTTCGCAACCCTCCCGCTCACAGTCCATGGACAGGGTCACGGCGAATTTCGGGTGCCCGTGCAGGACGGCCCGATAACCTGTCGCGCGGACAATCTCACGGTGGGCGGGAAACTCCATCGATGCCGTTTCCGGAGGTGCGGTCATTCCCTCCAGTGGCACGGCGACAATGCTGCCGTCCAGCTCGTCCAGGGCGCCGCCCTTCGGGCTGATGTACAGCACGGGATCGGCGAAATAGGAGATGTTGCCGAAATTGGAATCGACCAGGCGGCCCGCCACCATCCGTCTCCCCGCCTCCGCCATGGCGGCCCGGGCCAGATCCGCCGTCTCGAAGGGGCCTTTCATCAGCGCCGCCGCCGCGGGCAGGGGGTCGAGCCGGTCCGCGACATACCGGAAGACCTCCCTGCGCCGACTGTCCAGGCGGTTGCGGCGGGCATGGTAGAGGATGTCCGAAAAGAACTTGACGAAACAGGCGAAACAGACGGAGCTGCACAGGACGAAGGCCCGTTCGGGGCCGGACTTCCCGAACGTCACGATGCCGCGCCCGGCCACGATGACAGCCCTTCGCCTCATCAGGGCGGCCGCGATGGCCCGATCGTCGAATTCGGCCAGGACCGGCAGGTCCCGCAGGAAAATCCGGGTTTCGAAATCCCGGGGGTAAATCACGCCGTTCGATGTTTCCGCGAGGTAGTCGATGATCGTCCGGTAGGGCTCCGCGGGCGCCGCATAAAGGATCGACCGCTTGCCGATGCCGGTCATGACCTTTTCCAGAACCTCGCACGCGGCGTCTTCACGGTTCCAGGACGCCTCGGCCCCTTGCGCACCGATCAGGACGCCCCCCTTTTCGACGAGGCCGGCTCGGACCAGCTTTTCCTCATATTTTCGAAGACGCTCTTCCATAACGGAGCACCGCAACCGGCAGCCGCCGGCCAAAGCCGTTTCCGGAGCGGATGCACACCTCCTTCATTCGGCATGCGTTCGCCCGGCCCCTTTATTTCTGGGGCTCGATGATGACCTTCATCGATTCGCCGCCGGCGGCGACCAGGCGGAACCCTTCGCCGGTCTTCGCCAACGGCAGCCGGTGGGTGATCATCTTTTCGACAGGGACGCGCCCGGAGCGGATCAGTTCGATGGCCTGGGTCGCGTCCAGCGGGCTGTTGCCGTAGGAGGGCATCAGTTTGATCTCGTTTCGCCAGAATTCATTGATGGGTACGGGCAGCTCGATGCCGGGTTCCGTCGTCGCAAAACAGAGGACGGCGCCGCCGCGGTCAACGGACTGAAGGGCCTGCTTGAATGCCGTCAGCGCGCCCGTGCAGACGATCACCAGATCGGCCTGCCGGCCGCCGTTGATCTCTCGCAGGCGGGCCGGGACATCCTCGCGCGCATCGATCGCCGCATCTGCGCCCAGCCGCCGGGCCATCTCCAGGCGATAGGAGCTGATGTCCGTGGCGACGATCCGCCCCGCTCCGAGGGTGCGGGCGAGAAGCAGGTGGAGCAGCCCGGAAATACCGCTTCCGAGGATGAGCACTGCCTGGCCGGGCTGCAGACCCGCGAGCCGCTGCCCGCGGACCACGCAGGCAAGAGGCTCGACAAACACGCCCGCGTCGAAGGAAACCCCGTCGGGCAGAACAAACACCCCGCGATCCACGTTGAGGCGGGGAATCCGGATGTACTCGGAAAAGCCGCCCGGATCGTAGTTGGTCGTGTGCAGCGTCTCGCAGGCAGTATGACAGCCTTTCAGGCAGTAATGGCAGGTGTTGCAGGGGATGTGGTGGGAGACGAAAACCCGGTCGCCGACCCGGTAGCGGTCGACGCCCTCGCCGAGCGCGGCGATCTCGCCGGCGATCTCATGGCCCAGCACGAGCGGCGCCTTTTTGATCCGGTACCACTCCATGACGTCGCTTCCGCAGATGCCGCTGGCCATCACCTTCACCAGGATCTCGCCCGCCCCGATCTCCGGCACCGGCCGCTCCTCCAGCCGGATGTCCCGGTTGCTGTAATAGACCGCGGTTCGCATCATGATCCATCCTCAAAACTCGACAACATTATTAGAACGACTTAATCCGCTGCCTCTGCATGCGGTTGGCTGGATTTAATTGCTGGACTCTATTCTTTCCAATCTTCGAGGTTTAGGTTTCTTATTCTTATAAATTCGTTTGTATTATGGGTAACAAGGATGAGATTGCGCGCAACTGCCTGAGCCGCGATGAGCATTTCGTAAGGGCCGATAAGATTTCCTTCTTTTTTTAGCTGTGCTCTTATAATTCCGAAGTGTTCGGCGTCTGCATTACCAAAATCGATAATTTCAAATGGAGCCAGAAACTCAGTTAAGGACATTCTGTTTTTTTGAACGTTTTGACTGTTGTAAACGCCAAATTGCAGTTCGGCGACCGTGATACTGGATAAATAAACGGTTTTTTCGAGTACACGGCGCAATTTTTCCAGGATATAAAGA
>CAYWTL010000086.1:0-10117 GCA_964460245.1 uncultured Syntrophaceae bacterium
CATGAGGAGCATGATCCCGGCCTGGGCCGTCATGTCATCCTCCACCCAGCGGGTCAGGCCGGTCCTGAGCTGACGTTCGATGAAGAATCCGGCAATCAGCACGGCCAGGACGCCGATCACCACGTAAGTGCCGAACAGTTTGTAGAAAAGGCGAATGTTCATTCCGGACGGCTCCGTAAAAGGCCCTTGCGCTTTTTCATTCCTTCGGCTCGCAGGCCGGCTGATGCCGGACGCTTCGTCCCGTCACCATGTAGACGACCATGTCCGCGATTCCGGCGGCGTGGTCGGAGATCCGCTCCAGGCTCTTCGAGATCTGCATGATGTACAGCGAGGCATGGATCTTTCGGGGGTCCTCCAGCATGAACGTGAGCAGTTCCCGGAAGATCTGCTCGTTGAGCTGGTCGATCGTGTCATCCTCCTCGCGGACCTTTCTGGCCTGCTCGATGTTCCCGTGGACCAGGGCCTCCAGGCTGTCGCGGATCATCCCCCGGGCGATTTCCGCCATGCGGGGAAGATCGATGTAGGGCTTGATCTGGGGCACCTCGTTGAGGATGATCGCCTTTTCGGCGATGTTCCCGGCCATGTCTCCGATCCGCTCCAGGTGGCCGTTGATCTTGATCGCCGTCGTGATGAAGCGGAGGTCCCGGGCGGCGGGCTGCCGCAGGGCCAGCAGGCGGATGCATTTCTCCTCGACCTCCACATCGATCCGGTCGATCTGGTCGTCCTCGCAGATGACCTGCCTCGCCAGATCGGAATCCCGCTCCAGCAGGGCCCGCACACTTCGCTCGATGGCCCGCTCCGTCAGGGCACCCAGGTAAATCAGCCTGTTTTTGATTTCCTGTAGCTGCCGCTCGTATTCCCTGCTGGTGTGCTTTTTTTCATCCATGGATCACCTCAAATCAGCCGAACCGCCCCGTGATGTAATCTTCCGTCTGCTTCACTTCCGGATTGGTGAAGATCTTTTCCGTCCTGTTGTATTCAATCAGCTTCCCGATGTAGAAGAAGCCCGTGTATTCGGACACGCGCGCCGCCTGCTGCATGTTGTGGGTCACGATGATGATCGTGTAGCGCTTCTTCAGCTCGTCGATGAGCTCTTCGATCTTCGCGGTGGAGATCGGGTCCAAGGCCGATGTCGGCTCGTCCATGAGCAGGACATCGGGCTTCATGGCCAGCGCCCGGGCGATGCAGAGCCGCTGCTGCTGGCCGCCGGAGAGGGCCATGGCGGAGCGGGTCAGGATGTCCTTGACCTCATCCCACAGGACGGCCTGCCTCAGGCTCTGTTCCACCAGCGCTTCGAGCTCGGTCTTATGGGTCACACCCGACAGCCTGGGTGCGTAGGTGATGTTGTTGTATATGGATTTCGGAAAGGGGTTGGGCTTCTGGAACACCATGCCGATGCGCCGGCGAATCTCGACGGGATCGACATCCGGAGCGTAGATATTCCGGCCTTCAAAGAGGATTTCCCCCTCGACCCGGGTGCCGTCGATCAGGTCATTCATCCGGTTGAGCAGCCGGAGCAGGGTCGATTTTCCGCAGCCGGAGGGTCCGATCAGGGCGGTGACGCGGTTCTGTTGAAAATCCATGGAAACGTCCGTCAGGGCCCGAAAGGAACCGTAGTAAAAATCCACGTTTCTTGCTTTTATTATCACGTTGTCCGCCACGATTACCACCTTTTTTTCCTTCTCATGGAGCTTCTGATCAGAATGGCGATCAGATCGATGCCCAAAATGAGGGCGACCAGAACCATCACGGTGCCGTACTGGATGGGCCGCGTCAGTTCGATGTTGGTGCCGGCCGTGGCCAGAACGTAGATATGATAGGGCAGGGCCATCACTTCGTCAAAGATGGATTTGGGCAGCGCGGCCGTGAAGAAGGCCGCCGCCGTGAACATGATCGGCGCCGTTTCCCCGGCGGCCCGTCCGATGCCGAGGATCGAGCCGGTCAGGATGCCCGGCAGCGCCGGCGGCAGGACAATGCGGGCGATGGTGCTCCACTTGGAGACGCCCAGGGCCAGGGAGGCCTCCCGAAAGGTCTGGGGCACCGCCTTCAGCGCCTCTTCGGAAGCGCCGATGATGGTCGGCAGAATCAGGATGCCCAGTGTCAGCGAGCCGGCGATGATGCTGGAGCCGAATTTCAGATAGACCACGAAGAAGCCCAGGCCGAAAAGACCGAAAACCACGGAGGGCACGCCGGCCAGGCAATTCACGCCGATGCGGATGATGCGGATCCAGCGTCCCTGCTTCGCGTATTCCGTCAGATAAACGGCCGACACGACGCCCAGTGGCAGGGCGACGGCAATCGCCCCCACCGTGAGATAGAGGGTGCCGACAATGGCCGGCATGATCCCTCCCCGGGTCATCGAGTCGGTGGGCGGCAGAGTCAGAAAATCCCAGGTGACGGCCCGAAAGCCGTGAAAGAAGATATAGCCCAGGATCCCCAGCAGGGCAACGCTGATGACGAGCTGGGACAGTCGCACCACGCCGAAGAACATCGTCTGCTTCACATATCGCCACCGCATGTTCGCCTGCGCCGTCATTACAGGGTCCCCGACCCCACTTCCTTGAATCGGTTCGAGATGTAATCCGCGATCAGATTGAAGGCCAGTGTCATGAAAAAGAGAATGATGCCCGTTGCGAACAGGGCGTGATAGTGGCCGCTTCGAAAGGGCGCCTCGCCCATCTCCGCGGCAATGCTGGCCGGCATGGGACGGACCGAATCGAAGATGCTCTCCGGAACGGCGGCCGCGCCCCCGGCCACCATCAGGACGACCATGGTCTCCCCGATCGCCCGGGACATTCCCAGAATGACCGCGGTGGAAATGCCGGAAAGCGCTGCCGGAATGATGACTTTTACGATCGTTTCAAAATGCGTTGCCCCGAGGGCGTAGGAGGCCTCCTTGAATTCCCGGGGAACGGCGTAAACGGCATCCTCCGAAATGCTGGATATGGTCGGAATCGCCATGATCGCCAGCATGACCGAGGCATTGACGATGTTCAGCCCCGTCGGCAGATCGAAGGTTTCCTGCATCCAGGGCGCAATGATGACCATGCCGAAAAAACCGAGCACGACGGAGGGCAGCCCGGCCAGAAGCTCGATCACGGCCTTAAGGACCTCCTTGATCGACGGAGGCGCGATTTCGGCTATGTAAATCGCCGACAGAACACCCAGCGGAACGGCGATGATAGAGGAAAACAGCGTGACCAGCAGGGAGCCGACAATCAGCGGCCAGATCCCGTACTCCGGCGGGTCATAGGTCGGATACCAGGCCGTGCCGAAGACAAAATCGGACACCGAAACCTGTTTAAAAAGGGGGATCCCCTCCTGAAACAGGAAAAAAACGATGAGCGCGAGAATGAGCACGGAAAGGAACGCAAAGAGGGCCAAAAGGTTCCTGATGGCGATTTCAATGGTGTGTCGGGTCACGGGCTGCCGTCCGGATTTTCAGTTAGCAAGATTGCCGGCTTCGAATAGGGGCGGACATTCACCCGCCTCCAACGGTGAAACCGGTCTGAGGATTATTTGCCCTTCTTCTTTGATTTGTCCACCGCTCCATCCAGAGGCACGTAACCGGCTTTGGCAACCAGACGCTGCCCGGCCGGACTCAGGATGAATTGGATGAATTTCGCCGTCTCGCCGGACGGCTTTCCGTTTGTGTACATGTACAGGGGCCTGGCGATGGGAAATTCCCTGGAGATGGCGGTCTTTGCCGTGGCCTGGACGCCGTTGACGGTAAGGGGGCTGACCGCCTTGTTCATATATCCCAGGCCGATGTAGCCGATCGCGTATTTGTTTTTCGAAACCGCCTGGACAATGGCGCCGTTGGATGCCTGCATCTGGGCCCTGGGCGTCACCTTGGCCTTGTGAAGAACCATCTCGGCCCAGGCCTCGAAGGTTCCGGAGCTGCTGTCCCTGGAAACGACCACGATCTGCAGGTTGTCGCCGCCCACCTCTTTCCAGTTTGTGATCTTGCCCTGATAGATCTGGCTCAACTGGTCAATGCTCAGGTTCCTGACCTTGTTCTTCGGGTTCACAATCGGGACGATCGCATCGACGGCAACGATCGTTTCCACCGGATTCACGCCCCTGGACTTTGCCAGCGCGATTTCCTCCTTCTTGATTTCCCGGGATGAATTGGCAATGTTGGTGGATTTGTCGATCAGCGCCTTGACGCCTTCGCCGGAGCCGCCGCCGGACAGGGAAATATTGACGCCGGGATTGGCCTTCATGTAGGCTTCAAGCGTTACCTGGGCGATCGGTAGCACCGTGGTGGAGCCCTTGATTACGATGCTTTCCGCAAAAGCCGCCCCGGTTCCGACCAGCAGAGCCGTCAGCGTTAAAATCATGCACTTGAAATGCTTAACCATGTTCTTTCATCCTCCTTGATGGAATTCAACCGGTGCAGCATGCTCCTTGCGATCCGGAAGAGCCTTCCGGCGAAGGCCGCACCGGCCTTTCATCAAGGGGAACATAACGGATAATTGTTACCGTTCGATGACAGCGCGATGAAGATTTCATGAAATGAACGGGCTAATCGGAATCGGCGAACTTGTAGCCTATGCCCCGCACCGTCAGAATGTAGCGCGGGTTTTCCTTGTCCGGTTCGATGGTGGCCCGCAGACGGCTGACGTGGACGTCCACCGTCCGCGGCTCGACGAAGGCCTCATCGCCCCAGACCCGGTCGAGCAACTGGTCCCGGCTGTAGACCCGTCCCGGACGCCCGGCCAGAAATTGAAGGAGCCTGAACTCGCGGGCGCTGAGTTCGACCTTCTTCCCGTTCACCGTGACCGTGCAGGACGCGAAGTCGATGTGCAGCCCTCGAAAGGTGAAATCGCCGGGTGAATCCGCGGCGGAGCCCTCCCGCTCCTGCCTGCGAAGGACGGCGCGAACACGGGCAACGAGCTCCCGGACGCCGAAAGGCTTGGTGACATAATCATCCGCGCCCAGCTCCAGTCCGAGCACGATGTCCACCGGATCGGTCCTGGCGGTCAGCATGATGACAGGCAGATCCTGCGTCACGGCGTCGCCGCGGATCCGCTTGCAGATTTCAAGGCCGGACATGCCGGGAAGCATCAGGTCGAGAACCACCAGGTCGGGCTTTTCCGCCCGGACCGCCTCCCAGGCCGCCTGTCCGTCAAAGGCCCGAACCACGGCGAACCCTTCCCGCGCGAGATTGTAGGCGACCAGATCGACGATGTCTTTTTCATCGTCGACGACGAGAATTTTTTTTGCCGGCATTGTTGCCACTGTTTAGGGAGTCCAAAACCGCTCGGCGGTGCCCGGCGATCACGGGGCCATGCCCCCGATTTTCTCGATATAGGCATCCACGTCGAATTTTGACCGGCAGCCCCGCTCGTTCATGTAGCGTATCTTCCCGAAGACCGGCCGCGTCGGCCAGGCGCGGTCGTGGACGCCGCCGATGGACCAGGCGCAGCCGGCATACCCGTTGGGGTCCCGTCCGTCCAGCTCGTATTTGTCGTTGAGATGAATGGCGATCCGCAGCGCCTCTTCCGGGGTTTCTGACCATTCGAGAATTTTCTTGGCCCAGTACATCCGCAGGTAGCCGTGCATTTTACCGGTCCGCATCATCTCCGTCTGGGCGGCGTTCCAGAGGGCGTCGTGCGTCGCGGCCGCCTCGAACTGCGGCAGCGCATACCGGTAGGCCCGGACATCGTCCCGGTGCCGGTTCAGGGTTTCCTGCGCCCAGGCGGGAAATCCCTTGAACGTGTCATAATCGGGGTTATAAAAGCAGTAATTGTCGGAAAGCTCCCGCCGGACGATCAGCTCCTCCAAAAAGGCATCCTTCGCCTTTGCCGGGGCTCCGGCCTGCCGGACGGCCAGGGCCGCCCGCTGCGCGGAGAGCTGGCCGAAATGAAGATAGGGGGACAGCCCCGACTGTCCGTCCTGCAACGGATCATTCCTTCTCTGATGGTAGTGCGGCAATTTGTCCTTCAGGAAGCGATGGAGGGCGGCGTGGGCGGCAGTCTCCCCCGCCTCGAACCCTGTTGCGGGGGCGGCGGCCGGAACGTCCTGAACCGACTTCTCCGCCATGGCCCAGTCGGTTTCATCCGTGCGGCTACCCTGCCGGACAAGGGGACGATCCCACTCGGGGAACGCATCAAGGCAATCTTCGAGCACGCGTCCGATCTTGATGCGCAGCGTCCGGGCGGCAAACTCCTGCTTCGGCGAAGCCAGCCAGCAGGGAATGACATTGTGGGCATCCACCTCATAGAAAGGGATCGTTATGTTCTGTGCCACGGCTTCCTTCCATTGTCGCTTGACCCGGAGCGGGTCGAAATCCGTGACCAGGATTCCGGCGCGATGCTCCGCAACGAATTGCGGAACGGCCTTGCCGGGCTCGCCTGTGACCAGGTGAAAGGGGACGCCCCGCTCAAGCAGACCGGCTTCAAGCTCCCGCAGGCCTCGAAGCATGAACCCGTACGCGCGATCAGTCGCGTTCAGAAACCGCGGGACCAGACAGAAAACAACCAGCAGCGGCGCCTCTCGCGTCCGCGCAGCTTGCAGCGCAAAGATTAGGGCCCAGTTGTCCCGAATCCGCTGATCCCGGCTCATCCAGTAGACAACCGGCCCCTTGCGTTCCCGGCCGTTCGCGATCAGTCTTGCCCGCTGCGGGTCCATTCGATCCAAGCCCTCCTGTCGAGTTAAAGATAGCACGCCTTCACGACACATCACAACAGGAGATTGAATTTCACGCCGCCATTTGATCTCCTCATGAAGGCATCCCCTTTCGACTTTTCCGGATTGCGAGCTTAAAAATGGAACAACAGGAATCGCCGCATTCAGAAATGATTTGATTGATCTTGGCCAAGTGTGATACAAGTATCTTATCTTGAAAGGAATTCATGAAAACTGAAATTCCACGCTTTCCGGTCGCGGAGGCATCGGGAGTAATGCCTTGGCCCGCATGAACGACATTACATCGACGGAAAAGCTCCTGGATCTCATTCGGAAAAAAAAGCCGGATCTCCCGCCTTCGGTTCCGGCCGATCGCACACCTTTCCCCTCGCCGCCAAAAAAAATCAGGAAAGCCTTCCCGCGGAAGGTCATCATCATGAAAACCGTCACGGTGGGCGTCGATATCAGCCACGACGCTCTTCGTATGGTCAAAACGGTCAGAATCGCCGACAACAGGCGGCAGATGCTCGAGTATTATACCCTTCCGCTGCACCCGTGGAACCGCAGGGGAACGCCCGCCTTCCCCAATCTTCTGAAAAACGAACTCTCCCGCTTCTGCGGGTCCCATCAGCGAACCGACATCTGGGCCGTCATGAGCGCGGCGAACGCCAGCGTCCGCCACATCCGCATTCCGAAAGTCGCAAAAAGCGAAATTGAAAACGTCGTTTTCTGGTCCGTTAAAAAGGAAGTCCCTTTCAACGAGAAGGAGACCCTGCTCGATTTCGAGGTGCTGGAGGAGCTCGTCGAGCAGGATGTGTCCAAATGGCTGGTCATGGCCTGCACGGCTCCGCGCCGGGAAGTCGAGGAGCTGAAGAATCTTTTCCTGAAGGCGGGTTTCCCCTTGGCGGGCATCTCCATCGTTCCCTTTGCGGTGCAGAACCTGTTCCGCGCAGAATGGATGCCGACGCCCGCCGCCACCGTCGCGAGCCTGTTCATCGGCAACGATTTTTCCCGCATCGACATCTATTCCAAAGGGAACCTGGCCATGACCCGCGGCATCAAGGCCGGCATCAACAGCATGGTCGAGTCCGTCCTGGATGCCCTCCTCGAACAGAACCGCCGCACCGAGGAGGAAACCGGTGAAAAACAGGCGGTCGTCAGCCCGGAACAGGCCAGAAAGGTCCTTTTCAGCCTCAGCCCCGATGGGGATCCCCTGACCGGGCAGGATGCCGGATATCACCTCACGCAGGAGGACAAGCACCGGATCATCCTGCCCGCGATGCAGCGGCTCGTCAGGCAGATCGACCGGACCTTCGAATATTATGAGGAGAACGTCAATCCCTCCAGGGTCGGCAAGATCTTCGTTTCCAGCGCCATGAGCATCTACCCGCCCCTGATCGCCTATATGGGCGAACAGCTCGGAATCGAGAGCGAGCTCCTGAACCCGTTCGATCCCGCGCTGCCCGGGATCAGCGCGCAGTTCCGGGGAGAGAGCCTCTCCGAGCGGGTCACGCTCGCGCCGGCCCTGGGAATGGCCCTGTCCGACAGGAACCGGACGCCGAACCTCCTGTTCACCTACAAGGACAGGGAGCGGCTGGCCGCCCGCAAACGGGCCGGTCTTGCCTCATTCACGGCCTTCGCCTTACTGGCTGCGGCAGCCGTCGGGTTTTTTCTGTACGAGCTGGGCATGATCAGCGTCAAAAAGGCCGAGATCGGCCGCCTGCAAAGGGAGCTGGCCCAATACCAGCCCCGCATCAGCCGGAACGATGTCATGCAGATCGCCACGCAGGCCGGGCAGCGGCGGTATTCGCCCCGAGCCTACAGCGAAAGGTACCGCGGCATGGCCGTCATCGGCGAATTGTCGGCCTTGACGCCGCATGATATCCGGCTGGTGAACCTGAAGGCCGACCTTGCGCCGGCCCAGGCGGACAAAGCCGGCGCAGCGCCCCGAGAAGCCGTTCCGGGGGAAAAGAAGGACGCCGCAAAAACGGCGACGGGAGAGCCGCCGCAGGCCGCAGCCGCTGGCAGCGTCGTCGTGGAGGGGATCGTCCTCGGCAGCCGCCAGTCCCTGGAGGCATCGCTGGCCGGCTACATCACCAGACTGCAGGCCTCGCCGGTCTTCCGCCAGGTCACCGTGCAGAAGAACAGCGTCGAGCGGCCTCGGAAGCGGGATGTCCTGCACTTTACAATCAGCATGAAGATCGCGCCGGCGTGATGTGTCGCCGGCCGGGAATGACCATTTTATCGTGAAGGAGAGTCGTCCATGCGCAAATATATGAAAATAATCCTGCTGCTGATCGCGGCGCTTTCCCTTTCGGGCTGCGGCGGCGGAGGGTCGACCAGCGGGGACCCTCTGGGAACGGACAGCATCACTGTCAAGGCGGAGCCCGAAACCGTGGGCGCCGGCCAGGAAAGCGTCATCACGGCAACGGTCGCGCGGTTCAACGAAAACCCGGCGCTCGAGCGTTCCGTCACCTTCACCTTTCGGACGAACAACTCGGGGGGAACGCTTCGGGTCGTGAACAGCCGGGTGGACGGGCAGAACCAGGCCAGGGCAGTCTACACGGCGGGCTGGAACGCGCCGGGAGCCGAGATATCCGACACCATTCAGGCGAGCCTGCCGAACGGCGCCGGCGCCGTGGTCACGGTCACGCGGGCCGGAAACGGCATCGCGGAAATCAAGGCGGAGCCCGCGGAGGTGGGCGCGAACCAGAGCAGCGTCATCACCGTCTTCGTCACCGACAGCAGTGACAAGCCGATCAGCGGCGCGACGGTGTTCTTCTCCATCCCGGTGGGGAATTCGGGATCGCCGGCGCTGACCGCCTACAGTGCCGTCACCGACGGCCTGGGAAAGGCCGCGACGGTCTACACGCCGGGAAATGCGTCCCCGGACCAGAGCGTCTCCGACACGGTCGAGGCGCGCCTCGCCAACGGGTCCAGCAGGTCCGTCGTGATCACAAGGACGGGAGTCGCGGAGGAGCCTGATGAGACTGTCGAGCCGCTGGCCATTTCGGTGGCCGCCAATCCGGCCTCCGTCAGCGGCGGCGGTCTCAGCATCATCACGGCGAAGGTGCGGACCAGCAATACTGAGGCGGCAATCGGTGGTGTGGCGGTCACCTTCAGCGTGAGCGGCGCTGGCGGTGCGGAGACCGTGTCTCCGGCAACCGCCGTTACCGACAGCAACGGTAGTGCCTCGACGGTTTTTATAGGAAACAGCGGGGCGGCAGCGGGGAGCGAAAACGCCGTCAAAGCCAGCATAACGGCTGGTGGAAACACCTATACGGCGGCAGTGGTCATAACGTACCCCTAACATTTGAAAACGAAACAATCCATGTTCGACAAACTGAAAAGCATCAACATCCCCGGGCGGACACTCGTCTTCCAAGTGGCCTGCTGGGGCGGCCTGCTGCTCTTCCTGCTGGCCGTCGTCCTGCCCCTGTACGGGTCCATCTCCGGCCTGGACCGGCAGATTCGGGATGCCAAG
>CAYWTL010000087.1:0-9797 GCA_964460245.1 uncultured Syntrophaceae bacterium
GGTGGGTCAATATTGGATGCCGATAGTGGGTCAATTTTCAATGCCGATTGACAAAAAATGGCATTCTTCACAAAAAAGGCGATCCGCTTCTCCAATTCGGCGATTTTTGCGTCCTTCTCGTCCATTACCTTTAAACCCCCTTCTTTTGCCGTAGCGCCCTCATCCGCTCGAACCACTGGAGATTTTTCTTGCTCTCCTGTGGTGTGATATCCTTTTTGACCTTCTTTTTCTGCCCGTACGGAGAAAAGGGGTACAGGGTCGCTATCTCCCGTTTGATCTCCTCTGTCATATCTTGGATTACGTTCATATCCGTCCTCTCGTTGATTTACACCGGCTAAAACCGGCTCCGTGGTGGCCGCTGGGCCAGAACTTCTTATCGGGAACATTAAACCTCAAACAGAAATTTCCATCCATACAGGGACTTATGACCCGATTCCACAGAGGTGTTGACAAGGATGTTGATATGTATGTAGACAATCATGCTAAGTGCCTAAATGTGACGATTTTATTGCGGAATGACCCAAATTAGAGCAAGAAGATATATCAATGATAACAAGCATATATGACATATTCCTTAGATTCCCGTGACTTGATGTGCCCCTTCGGTTGAGTTATGAACCGCATGGACAAATCAGGATGAATTTTCACCGGTATTTCGTATTGATTTGAACGGCTTGAAATCTGCCCCTGACCGGCCATTGCACCAGCGCAGAGCGTTTTACAATCCTTCATTGTCAAGCAAGAGACGGCGGCCATCACTGACCCTGCCTTCCCCCCTCCGGCAGAATGTTCTATGGCATGCTTTTTATTGGATGAAGACTTTCGAGTTTTTAAGGGTTGAATGATGCAACGGAAATGCTTACTGAGGGGCCGTGGGCGGCGTTTCTAAGCGTCAGAATCAACGAACTCCCCGCCCTTGGGAAAGGGCAGGGTTGCAGAAGGGCTTGTAGAAATTTAGAAGGCTTCTGGCGATGTTGCAGAAAGGCAGGGCCATTGCTGACCCTGCCTATGATTTGTCAACCAAGAAAATGATGTTGTCAGAGTTAGGTTACAAACCTATCGTTTTCAAGGCTTCCTCAAGATTCAGATAGTTCTCAATTGTCCACCTGAACCCCGGAATAGTCTGCAGCATCGCCAGTCTATTACGAGCAAGTGCATGGGCCTCTTCGTATTTCCCCTTCTTCACCTCATAAACATTGAGGACTCTTATGCCTTCATGGGTTGCATGAACACCAACCGGCACAATCGGGGTTGATACACTATTATCGTCGGGATATTTTGTCATCGCTTTAAGGTAAATATCTACCACTTCCTTTGCTTTATCGTTCGGATATACCGATGTTGCAATAAGATACACTTTGACCTCCTTGCATTTGAGCGAATCAATTTATTGGAAAAGTCAAATCAGGGAAAACTATTCAGGAGAAAATGGTTGGCCCCCAAAGAGTTATAATAGCTCCCCGGAGGCTTTGCATCGGCACCTTCCGATAGTTCCTTTTAATGAATGAATCCAGAAGGTTAAGGTACCAACGTGGCACTCTCACATCAGCCCCAATTTTCGCACGATGGAGACCCCGAGTTTTTCCAGCCGTCCCATGCACCAGTACGTCCCGGCGTTCTTGAGGGAGTCGAGTGTTGCAATCATTTCAACAAGGTAATCCCCTATGTGAGAGAAGTAGTCCGGTTCCCGACGTTTCGTAAAATACGGACCGGCAAAAAGCCGCATCAAATCAGTCAGCGTAATCATCCCGCCCCTTTTTTCCTCGTTGAACCCCTCCCATTTGATAAGATGTTCTTCCGACCGGAAGAAATGCATCGTGCTTCACGCATGGGGTATGTTCATCATCCATTTTCCGACAGGTACAGAGACATGGCCGATCACCCCTTTTGGTTCCTCCAACTCAATCTTGCCATCCTTCACATCCACTCTTATGGGCTCGCCACAATCAAGACACACTGAATCGATACGCACCGTCTTTCCCGGGAATAGCCAGCAGACCGCCAGCGATTCAAACGCTCACTGGCCATACCACTTCTGAATACTGTCGATGGTCAAACGGTAATTCGTTGGGACATTATTGAAGGGTGCGAAAGACACAACATCATCGCTTCTTGGGTCAAGCCAGCCCGGAAAACCAAGGGTCGAAAAGAGCTTTCGGAGTGTCTTCCTGCCCTCTTCGGGAGATACTCCTAACTCGGTTGCAATTTCTCTGTATTGAGGTGCCTGTCCGGTAGCAATCATCTTTTCGATGATAATGTGAAATGTCTGATTCAGTTCACTTGGGTTCGACATATTTTCACCTCCTGCTAATGTGAAAAAACAAATAATAGAATGTGTACATGAAATTGATGTTTCCCGTTTTCTTCAACTGGTTAATCCGCAGATCAATAAAACACAAAACCCCGCTCTCTTTTTGAGACGGGGTTTCAATATTCTCTTCATGGCATCACCCTTACGAAAAAGGGTACAGATGTGTTGTTAACCGTTTGACGATGCCCTATGTGAATATGCTCTTTTTGTGTTCCTAATTTTCTGAAAAGTCAAGGATCAAATATTATGGTAACTCTAGTAGTCTTACCCCATACTCGGAGACATTGGATGATGGTGTCCAATTGGGCCGTGGGCAAGAATTTTAAGCGTCAGAATCAACGATCTCCCCGCCCTTGGGGAAAGGGAAAGGGTGGGCCTTCAGAAATTAAAGATACCGTTAAAGAGTCGCCTCGAACCGTGCCGTGATCGAGCACTTCACGGTGATCAGCATCAGCTAAAACCGGCCCCTTGTCTGCCAGTGAAGCAATCAGGAAGGGGGTTACAACATCCGAAGGATAGAACACCAAGTTCCACTTTCGTTCATTGGTTCGGCGACAGTCCGGTACTACCGGGACTTGATCGAAGTGATGGATCGGCCCGGGATTGCAGAGTCGCAAACGAAGGCAAGCTTGAGGGACGGTCAAGACGCAGGGGAACTGCTTCTGGACATTGAGGCAAGGATCGGGGAACTGCTGCCGAGTGCCAAAGAAGCAATGGGGCAAAGTTCACAAAAACGAGGTGTTCCCAAGGGTAAAGCTCGACCAGCACCAGCGATCCTCCCAGACGGAATCTCGTCCAAGAAAGCCCATCAAGCCCGTACCATTAAGGACAACCCGGAAGTCGTAGTCAAAATCAAGGCACAGGCACGAGAAAATGAGGACATCCCCACGTTGATCAAAACCGGCCCCTTGGCCGCCGCTGGGTCTCAAGTAGCTTCTCATCAAATTCCTTCCTGAGTTTCTCCCGGTAGTCCTCGTAGGAAAGGGCCGTTTCGATACCCTCGTCCTTCCATGTCTTGTCGTTGTAATTGTCCCGATTGAGGTCAATCAGATATTCATCAATCAGAGAGGGTTTTGAAATAGGGCGGCCCGCAGGGTCTCTGTAGAAGGGCAAACCGACTTGAGACCAACGTTGGACCGTCTTTGCCGAGCGGCCAAGATACTTACCGATACTGTTCCAACCAATCAGCCATCCTTCATTTTCCATTGTTCACCTCCGTTCCAGAACATTCCCATCCCCGTCCTCAAATCCGGTGGCTTTGGCCCGATATGGGTTTTCGGGCAGAAGGGGGGAAAAGGGGGCCATAAGCGTGTGTGCATAAAATTGACCAGCCATTCAACATCCTTTCTTGGTCAACACTTGGTCAACACATTGCCGAAAATAACCCCCCGTTTCCCACTGTAACCCTTGCTTGACTTTTTCAGGGATGTAGCTATAATCACAATAGTTATGGCTAATCCCAACATGTCCCTGTATGTCCCTGTTTTCCCTCATTTTTACGTTGAGGGGGTAGTGAGCACCGCTCGTCCGGGTTCAAGTCCCGGCTTCGGCACCATTAACAAATACAGAGGGTTAGCTCGATAGCAGGGTTAACCCTCTTTTCCTTTGCGGCGTTCCCGGTCAACATTTAGGGCAACGTCTTCCAAAACGGTTTCGGCAAATCATGTCCGGAGAAGACACCCGAATTTCCAATTTACCCGTGGTCCTCGGCCGATCCGGCGACGTGCGGAGCTTTCTTTTCGGCGAGACGGAGATTCACCGGAGTGAGCAGGGCGTCCAGGCCGTCCTTCACATGGATCTGCATACCGAAGGCTGGGTCGGGATCCCCCACGGCGGGATCGGCATGGGGGCCATCACGGACCTCGCCACATTGCTTGAAAGTTATCCGCGGGATGAAGCGGCTCTCTACCCGCTTTCCGCCGAGTTCCGTCTGGGCGGCGCGAGCGTGCGGGTCGGTGAACGCGTCCTGGTTTGGGTATTCTCGGAAGAAGGCGGGGCCGGCGGGGTCATCAGCGCGGAAGCGGATGCCCCGCCCTACATGACAGCTTCCCTGTCGTTCGGAAAAGACGAGCCCGGGAGGCGGAATCTGTTCACGTCTTACATGCCCGTCCGCCTTGCCGATGTCACCGGCAGCCTGATCGATCTGCCCTCCTACCGGAACTGTTTCGTCTGCGGCGTTGCGCGCCGCCACCCCGGTCTGAGAAGGCGCTTTCAACTGTACGACGGCGGACGGACCGGGAAGATCGTCATCGCCCGGGCCGGATTCGACCCCGAGGACCGGCAAAGCTTCTATCTCTTTCAGCGGGGCGGGTTCATCCACCCGGTCGCCCTGATCGCGCTGCTGGACGAGATCGTTGGGTGGGGCGGGTTCCTCGTTGCCCGGAGCGGTGGCGTGACCGTACGCATCGGCTACACTTTCTACCGCCCGGTTGCGGCCGGGGAGAAGGTCGTCGCCTTCGGACGGGGTGAGAAAGTGAAGGGCCGCGGGTCGCGCCTGCTGTTCTGGGCCTCCGGAGGGGCCGCGGCCGTTGGGGACGACGGAGGCCTGGAGCCGGTCGTTGCGGTGTCGGCGCAGTATTATGGGATGCCGGAGCTGACAGAACAGATGAAGACCCATCTCATCCCGGGAGATCTGGCCGCACGGGTTTTCGATCTGTCGGGATTTGGCTGATTTTCATTCGATGCAGGGAGGTTGATCATGGACGGTTATGATGCGGTTGTCATCGGGGCGGGAAACTCCGGCATGACCGCCGCGGCGACGCTGGCCAAGAACGGGGTGCGGACGCTGCTGCTCGAGCGGCACAACATCCCCGGCGGTTGCGCCACGAGCTTCTGCCGCGGGCGCTTCGAGTTCGAGGTGGCCCTCCACCAGTTGAGCGGCCTGGGCAGCGCGGCTGCGCCGGGGCCGCTCCGCTCAACCCTCTACGGCCTCGACGTTCTGGAAAAGGTCGAATTCGTGGAGATGAAAAACCTCTACCGTGTCGCCGTCCCGGGACGGCTTGACATCACCCTGCCCGCGAACCGCGAGGGCGCCGTCCGGGCGCTCCAGGAGCGCTTTCCCGAAGAGCAGGACGCCATCTGCTCCTTCATCGAGCTCGTTTACGACTACTTCAACCAGTTCATCGCCATCTTCTTCCTTCGGGACCCTGAGGTCACCCGCGCGAAATACCCCCTGTACTTCGAGTACGCCCTCAAACCCGCGCAGGAGGTCCTCGACAGACACTTCCGCGATCCCCTGCTCAAACTCGCGCTCGGTGTATACTGGTGCTACATGGGCGTGCCACCCCGCCTTCTGCCATTCGGCGACCTGGCCGCCCTCCTGTTCGCATACATCGAATTCAAGCCGTACCACATTCGAGGCGGCTCGCAAGCCCTCTCCAACGCCCTTGTCGACGCCTTCATCCGGAACGGGGGAGAGGTTCGCTTCAATTGTCCCGTCACGAAGATTTCCGTTGCGAACGGCCGCGTCGCCGGCGTCGTCACCGCGACGGGCGAGGCAATTTCCGCAAAGTGCGTCATCTCCAATGCCTCCACTCTGACCACGTTCACGGAGCTGATGGACCGGAAGGACTGCCCGCCGGGGCCGCTGGAGACCATGAGCGGCATGACGGTGGGGCCGTCTGTCGTCTGCGTCTATATCGGGCTCGACTGCCCGCCGGAGGCCGTCGGCATTCACGAGGAGACGAACTTTCTCTGTGCCCACGCCGACATGGAGCGGGCCTTTGCCGGCTACCGGTCCATCCAGGAGCCGCCGGGAATGGTGCTGCTCACCTGCTTCAACATCTCCGACCCGGAAGCCTCACCGCCGGGGACATCGCAGATCGCCGTCGTGGACCTGAAATACGCCGACCCCTGGCTGGCCGTGCCGCCGGAGCGCTACGCGGCGGAGAAGTGCCGCTACGCCGAGGGGCTGCTGGGGATCGCCGAGAACCACTGCCCCGGTTTCCGGTCGCACATCGAGGAGATCGAGGTTTCCACGCCGCTGACCCACCTGCGCTACCTGAACCACCCGGGCGGTGCGATCTACGGGTTCGACCAGTACGCCCGCGACAGCCGGCTCTTTCAGCCCCTGAAGCCCGGCATTCCGGGCCTGTACTGCGCCGGGGCGTGGGCGGGCGAGGGCGGATTCCAGCCGACGCTGATGGCCGGGGCCGCGACGGCCCGCGCGGCCATGAAGTACATTCGGGGAAAGTGAGGTGAGGGCATGAGCGCAAGGGACTTCATTCGGGACATCGACGGTTACGATGCGATCCGGCGGGAGATCGCCGCCAGCCGGAAGTACGCAGCGGACCGGACCGCGGAGAGGGTGAACGGGGCGCGGGTTCTGGACCTGCTCCACCCCGACCGGCTTTCGCTCCGGGTGAGCGAGATCATCGACGAGACGCCGACGGCAAAGACGCTGCGCCTCGTTTCCGCGACGGGATACCTGCCCCCCTTCCAGGCCGGCCAGTACATCAGCGTCTTCGTGGAGGCGGGCGGCGTCCGGACGAGCCGACCCTACAGCATCTCCTCGTCACCCCGCCAGCGTGCCTACTACGACATCACCATCCGGCGGGTGGAGGGCGGATTTGTCTCGGATGTCCTGCTCACCGAAACGATGGTGGGAGACGCGCTGGAGAGCGCATCCCCGGGCGGAAATTTCTACTTCAACCCCCTCTTCCACAGCCCCGACACGGTCTGCCTGGCCGGCGGGAGCGGCGTCACCCCATTCATGAGCATGATCCGAGAGATCGCCGAAGCCGGCCTCGAGCGGCGCCTGACGCTCCTCTACGGGAGCCGGAGCGAAGTCGACATCATCTTCGCGGAGGAGCTCAGGCGCATTTCATCGCTTCATGAAAACATCCGCTTCGTCCCGGTCATCTCCGAGCCGGGGACGGGCTGCCGACACCGGACCGGATTCCTAACCGCCGCCCTGATCCGGGAGGTCCTGGGCGACACGGTCGGCCGGACCTACTACCTCTGCGGCCCCGCCGAGATGTATGCCTTCTGCCTGCCGGAACTGGAGAAGCTGGGGATTCCCCGCAAACGGGTGAGGCGGGAGATGTACGGCCCGCCGAAGGACGTCACGGCGGACCCGGCCTGGCCCGCGGACGTGGCGGCCGAAAGGATGTTCGAAGTCGCGATCCGGGGAAAGAAAAGGATAACCGCCCGGGCCGGAGAGCCGCTGCTGGTCGCCCTGGAGCGCGCCGGCATCGTCATCCCCGCCCAGTGCCGGTCCGGGGAGTGCAGCCTCTGCCGGGTGAAGCTCCTGGGCGGCAGGGTCTTCCAGCCACGGGGCGTGCTGCTTCGCAAGTCGGACCGGGAATTCGGCTACATCCACTCCTGCATGGCCTGGCCCGTCTCAGACCTGGAAATCATGGTTTGAGGAATAGAAAACCTTCAGGGTGAGCTGTTAATGCCCGGATACATGAGAGCAAAAACCGTCCGGACCGACCGTCGAAGCGCTACTCCGGCACGTCAGCGGGACGTTCACCCGTCAACCGGAGAACGTTCCGGCTGACGACGTTTTCAAAATCCGCTTCGTCCATCCCGAGGTTCCTGACCTTCTGCAGTTCGTGCCGGGGGCTGCCGAAGGGGAAGTCGCTCCCGAAAAGCAGCCGTTCGCTTCCGTACCGCTCCAGGAACTGCGCCATCTCACCGCTGGGGGCCAGCGCCGTGTCGGCGTAAACCGTCCCGTCTTCCCAGACGCCGGCGCGCAACAGCGCCAGGAAGCCGCCGTTCAGCATCCCCATGTGAGGGATGATGACGGAGGTTTGCCCCCGAACCCGCCTGATAAAATAGATCGTGTTCTCGAACGACTCCTCCAGCAGGATGGGGAGACCGAGGCGGTACGCCTCCTGCAGGAATTCCTCGCAGCAGGGGTCGTCATAGCGGTAGACGGGCTCGTACTCGTGGCGGTGCCACTTGATCCCCCGGTAGCCTTTCTGCAACTCCTCCTTCCGGAAGTCGTTCCACACGAAATAGTAGGCGAAACGGCTCCGCTCCGGCTGCTGCAGGTCCAGCAGGTAGCGGTTGGCCCGCCGGCGGCAGGCGGCCCAGGCCGCGGTGTCCTGGAAATGGTAGTCGTAACGGTCGTAGATGTCCTCCACGGGCGCGAAAAGGCAGGCCCCATGAATTTCCCCATCCCGAAGGCGGCCTTGAACCTCCTCCCAGGGGAGGCTCACGTTCTGGACCCCGCAGTGCATGTGCGAGTCGATGATCGTGACGCTCACTGCCGCTCCTTCACGGGCATTCCCCCAGCCTGCGCCCGCTGACGTGCTGCCTGATTTTCAGCGGGCCCGCATCCTGCCGCCGCATGGTC
This sequence comes from uncultured Syntrophaceae bacterium, assembly GCA_964460245.1. Taxonomy (GTDB): domain Bacteria; phylum Desulfobacterota; class Syntrophia; order Syntrophales; family Fen-1087; genus JAXDBM01. The sequence goes on from CAYWTL010000087.1 coordinate 8,613, forward strand.
AGTCCAATGGCGCCGTCGAACCGGCTGCCCCGGTATGTGATCCTGCCGCCGCCGTCCATTGTCGCCTCGCCGGCTTCGCATTTCATTTTCCAGGAGACGCGGTCGCCTTCGGTTTTCGTCTCCGTGACGCGGCAGGAATGGTCCTTCTGGAGGAACCGAGGGACCTCGCTCTCGTCCCGAATGCATTGCCTTGACGCGACCGGAGTCGCCTGGTTCGAGGGGACCCCGGCAAGCTCCGTGCGAATCTGGATCTCCCAGAGCCCCGGCTGGAAACCGGCTTCGGCCATCGCCGGGGCGGCCCGGAGCAGCAGCGTGGAAAGGAAAAGGGCGATCAGCCCCGACCATAATTTTATCTTCATGCTCGCCTCCGCTTACCGCCCATGATACGCACGGACCGGCCAAAAGGCAACCGAAAACGGCGGATGAAACGGTGCCAAAAACGAGGACGGGACGGTCGGCCACTATTGCATTGACACCCCGGTGGGTTCCGCATATAGTCCGCATGCGTTCCAACGAAGAACGGGTCCGCATCCTTGAACGTCAAGTGAAAAAGCTGAAATGCTTCACGCATGGAAGGAGGAAAACCATGAAAGACCTTTTCCGTAGAACCGTCATTGCCCTGGCCGTCCTCTGCCTGACTCTGCCCGGCGCCGCCTGGGCGGCCAGGGAAGTTGTCCTCTACTCCTCGAATCCGCCCGAGGCCATCGATCTGGTGGGCAAGGGCTTCGAGAAGAAGACGGGGATCAAGGTCTCCACGGTTCGTCTCGGCACCGGCGAGGCGATGAAGCGCATCCAGGCCGAGAAGAACCGGCCGCTCTGCGACGTCTTCTGGAGCGGGGACGTGGCCGTCCTCGACGCGGCGAAGGAATTCTTCATGCCCTACCGCTCGCCCCAGGCGAAAGTCCTGCCCGCCGGCTACATCGACAAGACCGAGCGCTGGACGAGCACCAACACGCACGTCATGATCATCATGGTCAACAAGTCGCTGGTGAAGGAAGCCGACCGGCCCAGGGCATGGCAAGACCTCTTCGACCCGAAATGGAAGGGTAAGATCGTCATGGCGAATCCCGAAAAATCCGGCTCGGCCTACGCCCAGGCCTATGGGATCTGGAAGCTCTACGGCTGGGACGGTATTCGAAAGCTCATCGCCAACGCCAAGGTCCTCGACAGCTCGAGCCTGATCTA
>CAYWTL010000088.1:0-9728 GCA_964460245.1 uncultured Syntrophaceae bacterium
TGTCATGGAAACCTGTTCCTGCTGCTGTTCGGCCTGATTCTCTCCATCCCCTTCGTGGTGTTCATGAGCACGCTCCTTGCCCGGCTGATGGATCGTTACCCGATCATCCTCTGGCTGGGCGCGGCGCTGCTCGGCAAGGTCGGCGGTGAGATGATGGCTACCGACCCCTTCGTCGTCGAGCTGTTCAATCTGCCTCACTGGGCGGAGTACGTCTCGATGGTCGCGTTCGTCCTCTTCGTTTGTGGATTCAGCAAGTGGATCCTGATGCGGAGGAAAGAGAAGGGCGCAAGGGAAACCGCCGACGGCAATGCCGCGGCTGTCGAATCCGACGCCGGAAAATGAGTCACCCGGCTTTACGGAAGGCATTGCGGCCCGTGGGCTGATCGCGGGAGGATCGGCGGCCCCGTGCATTTTTCCGCTTCGATCTCAACCCTGCTTTGAAACCTGAAAATAAGAGAAAGGCCGCCTTCCGGATCGGAAGACGGCCTTCATCGGTATCAACATAATGATTGCGGCTTACATTACGCCATAGCCGACCAGCAGAGCGAAGACGCTCAGCACCAGACCACTCCAGAGAAGCGTCATGGTCGTATACCCCATGATGTCCTTTGCCGAAAGTCCGGCGAGGCCCAGCAGCGGCAGGGCCCAGAAGGGCTGGATCATGTTGGTCCACTGGTCGCCCCAGGCCACCATCATGGCCGACTTTACCGTGTCGATACCCATCATTTTGGCCGCCTCGATGGTGATCGGCCCCTGGACCGCCCACTGGCCGCCGCCCGAGGGCACGAACATGTTGATCAGTCCGGCGCCCCAGAACTGAAGCATGTAGAAGGTTTCCGGGGTGGAGACGGCGACGAACCAGCCGGCAATGACCTTGGCCAGTCCGGTTCCGACCAGGATTCCCATGATGCCGCCGTAGAGGGGGAACTGCAGGGCAATCCCGCCGGCGGATCGGATGGCGATATCCATGGCCCGCACGTAGTTGATGGGTTTTGCGTGGAGAATAACGCCGACGATGAAAAAGATAAAGATGACGATGTTCAGGTTCAGGTCAAGGCCTTTCTTGGAGAAGTGAAGGAAAAGGTAGATCAGGCCCATGACCGCAAAGATGATGTTGACGATGTAGCTGTGATCGATCCGCTCGGCCAGGGTTGGATTTGCGGGTCTCTCGACTTTGACGGTCTGGTCCTCCAGCTCTTTAAGACGTTCATCCGAGATCGTGATCGTATCCTCCTCCTTGGGATGGATCAGGTAAAAGAGGATGGGAAGGCCGATGATGATTATGGCAGCCGGCACAAGGTTCCAGGCGGCAAAGATCGTGTCGGAGACGGGCACTACCTTGCCAGTAATCTTTTCAATTAGATTCATGGCGCTCTTGGGCGTAGCCAGAAGAAGTGGAATGGAACCGGAAAAACCCATGTGCCAGCAGACAAAACCGCTGTATGCGGCGCCGATCAGGACGGGAAAATCCGCTTTCCGGTTCCGGCGGGCGATCTCAAGGGCGAGCAAACCCGCAAAAATCAACCCGAATCCCCAGTTGATCCAGGATCCGATCCCACCCACCAGGGCGACGATCATCGCTCCCTTGACAGGGGTGTTCGCCATAGCCGCCACCCAGTCGAGCACCTTCTTCATGGGGGGCGTCAGGGCCAGGATGTAACCGGTCACCAAGACCAGCACCATCTGCATGGCGAAGGCGATGATCCCGTAAATCCCGTCGCCCCAGGTCGTAATAACCTTTCCCACATCGGATGGTGTGAAGATCAAGGCGAGAATCGCGGAAAGAAACGTGAGCAGGATGGCGAACAGGTATGCGTCAGGCAGGTAATGACGCATGACATAGGTAAAAAACGAAGCAAGCTTTCTTAACATGACAACACCTCCTTCTCGGATTGATGATGGGAATGATGAAAATAAAAAAATCCGCCGTCATGAACTGACGCGGATCTCTTTGTTCCGTTCTTCATACATATCCTCATGCGCTGACGAATGGAGAAGACGAATATGGTAAATTTTCCATTATCTTACAAAAAGATCATCTAAAAATCAATTTTTTTTACAAGATTTTTTCCAGGCAGGCATTCGGAAAGCAACCCTGCGGCTTTCAAAGGGAATGCGTGACGGCGGGTCAGAAAAAGCCGCCCCCCGGTTTTTTATAATCGCGCGTCCAGATCCACGGTTCGGGGAAAAACAGGTGGATTTTTCTCTGAAACCTATCGTATTACGGCGCTCATGTCAGACATGTTTCACAGGGTCGCGGGCCGCGAGGGGTGGCCGATTTGCTGAATCCATATCTTCTGGTCCTCGTCGTCACCTTCCTGGCCGGTTTCACCCAGGGGCTATCCGGCTTCGGCTCCATTCTGCTCGCATTGCCCCTGCTGACGCTGTTCATCGATATCAAGGCGGTCGTCCCGCTCGTCGCCCTTCACGGCCTCCTGATGACGGCCCTGCTGCTAATCCAGCTCCGAAGGCATCTGGAGTGGGGCAAGATCCTCCCCCTCTTCGCGGGATCCGTGCCCGGCATTCCCGTCGGGGTCTATTATCTGAAGCACATGAATACCGATGCGCTTCAGATGACGATGGGCGTCATCCTGGTATCATACGGCCTTTTCAGTCTTCTTTTCAAACCGGTGATATGGGAGATGAAGCGTGCGGGAGTCTACATCATCGGTTTCCTGGCGGGTTGCATGGGCGGGGCGATGGGGGCCGCCGGCCCCCCGGTGATCGTTTACACGTCGCTTCAGCCCTGGACGAAGGACACGATCAAGGCAACCCTGCAGGGGTTCTTCTTCGCGTCGGGCATTGTGGTCGTCGGCCTCCATGCCCTGAACGGCTTGACCACGCAACGGGTCCTGACGTATTTTCTGATTTCGCTGCCGGCGCTGGTCGTCGGCACCTATGCGGGTTCCTTCTTTTACGGGCGAATCGGGGAGGTCACCTACAAAAGGGTCATGTTCGTTCTCCTGGCCTTTCTGGGGGCGTTCATGATCTACGGTAGCCTTTGATCGGCAACCGCTCCTGTGTGAAGGGGCGCCCATGCCGAAGATTCCCGATGGCGACATTCAACGTTAATACGAGCTGATCGGCGCAGGGCCGCCGTTTCTTTCCATTCACGGTCTCGCGTCCAGTTCGCGGGACGGGGAAAAACAGGTGGATTTTTTTTTCGAAATGTATAGAATCCTCGCGTTCGACGTCCGGGGGCACGGAAGGTCCGGCAAGCCGGCAGGCCCCTGCGGCATCGATCTTTTTCCGCGGGACACGGCCAGACTGATGAAGGGCCTCGATTTAACCCGGTCCGCGTGGTCGCTCATTGGATGGGGAGCATGATCGCCTTCCGGATGACGGGTCGCGGCCGCTGTTTGATTCGTTCACAGGTTTTTGCATGAGACAAAAATTTCAACCCGGCTTTCTTTCAAGGAATCCGCATCTTCAGTCCATGGCGGCGACCTCTCCGGTACGGAACGTCGGCCGCAACCCCATGGAGGATGCCGCGCGGGAAATCATTGTCGACGGCGGCGACGGCGTCCGGCTGCTGGGCGATCATTCCCGCCAGCCGCACCGGAAATCCAGGGGACTGATCATTCTGATCCACGGCTGGGAGGGCAGCTCCCACTCGGCCTATATCCTGTCCACAGGAAAGTATTTTTTCGCAAAGGGATACGATGTCTTCCGGCTCAATCTGAGAGATCACGGGGAAAGCCACCACCTGAACGAAGGCCTGTTTCACGGCGCCCTCACCGAAGAGACTTTTCAGGCCGTCGGGAATATCTGCCGGATAAGCCCGGAACTGCCGGTCTACCTGATCGGGTTTTCCCTGGGGGGCAATTTCGCCCTGCGGATTGCCCTGGGACAGTCCGCTGTCCGGTTTGAAAATCTGATGCATGTGTTTTCCATCAGCCCGGCGCTCGATCCCCACAAGTCCACTCTTTGCATCGACGAGAGCCTGCCTTTTTACCGTCTTTATTTTCTCAAGAAGTGGAAGCGGTCGCTGCGGAAAAAGCAGGCGATTTTTCCCGACAAATACGACTTCAACGGGGTGCTGAATCACCGGACCTGCCTGGGGCTGACCGAGGCCATCATGCCCTGGTACCCCCAGTTCACCGACTGCCGGAGCTATTTCAAGCGCTACACCCTGCTGGACGGTGCGTTCAAGGATCTTTCCCTTCCCGTGACGATCATCGCCGCCGAGGATGACCCGTTCATCCCGGTGGATGACTTCTTGAGGCTGGAAAGGAATCCCTGCCTGCACCTGCTGATCCAGCGCTATGGCGGCCACTGCGGTTTCCTGGAGTTCTTCCCCTACGACTGCTGGTATGAGAAGATGATCGACCGGATCATTCGAAGGGAGAGCGAAGGAGCCGGCTTCCGGCCCTGATCCGCTTTTCGCCATTCGGACAAAATCACCCTGTTCTGGATGTTTCCCGGCCCTTTTTCGCTGCCGAAAAAGCTTGCTTTTTCGCAGGAATCGTTTAGGCTTCCACGGGCGTTCGGAAAGTCATCGTGGGCGGGCGATTCCATGCCCCTGTCGCGAAGATTGAAATCCCGTTTTCCCCTGCGAAGCATCGGTATGATCCCGGGCGCCCAATCCATCGTTTCCTTGAGGAGGTTCCATGCAGCGCTATGAATTTGAAAAGCCGGACAATCTGGTAGCGTTTTTAGAGAACAGCATCGCGCGTTTTCCCGACAGGCCGCTGTTCGGCACACGACAGGCCGACGGCCGTTACGAATGGATCACCTATCGTGATTTTGGACGCCGGGTGGACAACCTGCGCGGAGGTCTGGCTGCGCGGGGCATCGGCAAAGGGGATGTCGTGGGCATCATTGCCAACAACCGGGTGGAGTGGGCCGCGGCATCCTTCGCGACCCACGGCCTGAATGCCCGCTTCGTGCCCATGTACGAACAGGAGCTCCTCCATGTCTGGGAGTACATCGTCCGGGACAGCGGCATCAAGCTCCTGTTCGTTTCCAAACCCGCCATTCTGGATCAGGTCAAGGTCTTTCCCGGCAAAATCGAGACCCTGAAAAAGATCATCCTCATCGACAGTGAGGGTCCGGATACGATGGCGGGCCTGGAAAAGGAGGGGGCGGAGCATCCTGTCCCCTCGGTCCATCCCGATGCGTACGACATCGCCACCCTGATCTACACATCGGGAACGACGGGCGATCCGAAGGGGGTGCTTCTGTCGCACGGCAACTGGACGCACAACTCGCACGGCCGCGCCAAACTCTATCCGGGCTACGACCACAACGACCGGGTCCTCTCCATCCTTCCCTGGGCGCACACCTATGGGCAGGGGGAAATGCATACCTTCCTCCAGTTCGGCGCTTCGATCGCCCTCATGGGCAGCACGGCCACGTTGGCCGGCGACATGATGAGCGCCCGGCCGACTTTCCTGATCGCCGTGCCGCGGGTCTTCAACAAGATCTACGAGGGTCTCTGGACGAAAATGAACGAGACCGGAGGCCTGGCCCGGAAGCTCTTCGTCATGGGCGTGGAGGCGGGCAAGAAGCGGCGCGCCCTGACCGAAAAGGGCCGGACCGATCTGATGACCGAACTGAAGTTCAAGCTCGCCGACCGGATTGTCTTCGCGAAGATCCGGGAGCGTTTCGGCGGTCGCCTGCGGGCAGCCATGACGGCAAGCGCCATGATGAACATGGAGATTCTCCTCTTCTTTCTCGATCTCGGAATTCCCGTCTATGACTGTTACGGCATGACGGAAACCTCTCCGGGAATCACCCTGAACGGTCCCACGGCCTGGCGGATCGGCAGTGTGGGCAAACCGATCTATGATGTCCGGGTCGTCATCGATTCGTCCGTGGTGGAAGAGGGGGCCAGGGACGGCGAGATCCTCTGCTACGGGCCCAATGTCATGCAGGGCTACCACAACAAGCCGGAGCAGACCAAAGAGGTCGTGACGGAGGACGGGGGCATCCGCACCGGAGACCGCGGCCGCCTTGACGGGGACGGCTTCCTGTTCATCACCGGCCGGATCAAGGAGCAGTTCAAACTGGAGAACGGAAAGTTCGTCTTCCCGGCCGCCCTGGAGGAGGATATCGGCCTTATCCCCTCAATCCAGAATGCGCTGATCTACGGGGACAACCGCCCGTTCACCGTCTGCCTGGTCGTGCCGGATTTCTTTTTCCTGGAGCGGTACGCGGAGAAACAGGGCCTGCCCGCGGACATGAAAACCCTGATCGGGCGTCAGGATGTCCAGGACATGATCGCCGGCGAGATCACCCGTTCCCTTAAGGGAAAATACGGCGGTTATGAGATTCCGAAGAAGTTTCTCTTTCTCACGGAAAACTTCACGCTGGAAAACGGCATGCTGACCCAGACCATGAAGCTGAAACGGCGGGTTGTCCTGAACCGGTACATGGACCGGATCGAAGCGCTGTACAAATGACCGTGATCCTTGACGAAGCGGGGATCTGCATCCTGTAGCGGGGTGCGGGCCCCGGTTTTGCGGATCCGCATCGCCGTTTATTTTTCCACTCCTTGTCGCGATTATTTTATTGAACCGCGGAAGTAGTTGTGGTAAGAGTTCATCGATATTTCGGCTGACCGCCGCATTCAGACCAATCCAGAAGCAGCAAAAACGATCTTTACCTTCACACGAGTGTTTGCAGCATGACTGACAGTCCGGGCACGAGATCGTCCTTCAAACCGTCCCATCCCCTGTCCTTTGGGGATTGTTCCCGGCGCATTCACAAAACCGAGATAAAATTGAAGCGTGCGATTCCTCACGGAAAAGACCGTTCTTTCGATTCCTTTCCCGATGCAGGGGTCCCTTTGTTTCAGTAGCAAGTTCGTTTTTCAAAACCGGATCATCAACGCGGAAATGACGGGCCGGAACCGGCCGCTAGCCGGTCTTCCCCCATTGTTTCCGGACATTCAAGGAGGGGAGCATGGAAAAAGTACCGCAGAAACTGGACAAGACAAGGAAAGATTATTATGCCGGCGCACCCATTGCGAAGTTCGGCGAGCGTAAGCCGGACTACAAGGGCATGGGACGCAAGATCAAGAACGCCTCCAAGGGACTGAGGGAAGTGGTCTGTGTCGAGGCCTGCCGGACGCCCTACGGCGTTTTCGGCGGCGCCCTGAAGGGCTTCGACGCCCCTCAACTCGGCGCCCTGGCGATCAAGGAGTGCCTGCGGAGGACCGGAGGCAAGGTGAAGGGCGAGGAGGTCGATTACGTCATCATGGGGCAGGTCGTTCCGGCGGGCTGCGGGCAGGTGCCGAGCCGTCAGGCCACCCTGCTGTCGGGTCTTCCGGAGAGCGTTCCCTCCATCACCGTCAACAAGGTCTGCTCGTCGGGGATCAAGACCATCGATCTGGCCGTGCAGATGATCCAGACGGGCCGGGCCGAGATCGTCATTGCGGGAGGCCAGGAAAGCATGAGCAACTGCCCTTACTCGCTGCCCGACATGCGATGGGGGAACCGGATGGGCCTCCCCAACGGGCGTATGGTGGACCTGATGGTCTACGACGGCCTCTGGGACGCTTTCTACAACCGGCACATGGCCATCCACGGCTCCGAAACGGCCGACGAGTTCGGCTTCACGCGGCAGGATCAGGACGAGTGGGCCTACCAGTCCCAGACGCGGGCCGTCGAGGCCATGAAAGCGGGCCGGCTCGATGACGAGATCTTCCCCGTAGAGATCAGGAAGGGGAAAGACGTCGTTATCTTCGACAAGGACGAGGGTCCGCGGCCGGCCACGACCATGGAGGGCCTGGCCAAGCTGCCCCCGGTCTTCAACCACAAGAGCACCGTGACGGGCCAGATGGGCAGTGTAACGGCTGGAAACGCGCCCGGCGTCAACGACGGCGGCGACGTCTGCATGATGATGAGCGCCGAGAAGGCCAAGGCGCTCGGCATGAAGCCGCTGTTCACCGTAATCGACTACGCCGAGGTCTCCCAGCCCACCAAGGATATCGCCACGGTCCCGGGGCTTTCCATCAAGAAGGTCCTCGAACAGAACGACATGACCGTCAGCGACGTGCAGATCATCGAGATCAACGAGGCCTTCGCGGCGGTGGCCATCGTCAGCGCCCGCACCATCCTCGGCATGAGCAAAGAGGAGATGTTCAAGAAGGTGAATCCGAACGGCAGCGCGATTGCATACGGGCACCCCATCGGCGCCACGGGGGCCCGGATCCTGATGACCCTGGCATACGAACTGCGGCGGCGGGGCGGCGGCGTCGGCGTCTGCGGCATCTGTTCCGGCCACGCGCAGGGCGACGCGATGCTGATCAAGGTATGAAAACACAATTGGGCGGAAGCCCAAGAATTTGAAAGGAGAGGTTCAAATGAGAGAAGCGGTAATTGTAAGCGGGGCCAGAACGGCTGTCGGTGAATTCGGGGGGTCCCTGAAGGGGATCTCCGTGGTCGAGCTGGGCAGGCTCGTCATCAAGGAAGCCATCGTCCGGGCAGGGTTGCGCCCGGCCATTACGGACGAAATCAAAGCAGCCCGCCCGAGCATCTTCGGCGATTTCGACATGACGGAAGTGCAGAAGAAATACTACGCCTACGACAAGGCCCTGAAGCCGGTTTATTTTGATGAGGTGATCATGGGCAACGTCCTCAATGCTGGCGTGGGGCAGAATCCGGCCAGACAGTCGGCGATTTACGCGGGACTTCCTGAAGAGACGAACGTTTTCACGGTTCAGAAAGTCTGTGCATCGGGGATGAAGGCCATCGCCCTGGCGGCTCAGGTCATCAAGGCGGGCGACGCGGACATCATCGTGGCCGGCGGAATGGAAAACATGAGCAATGTGCCCTACGCGCTGCCCAATGCGCGCTGGGGATACCGCATGAACATGCCCTTCGGCCAGGCCACCGACCTGATGGTTCATGACGGCCTCTGGGAAATCTTCAACGGATACCACATGGGCTTCACGGCGGAAAACATTGCCGAGAAGTACGGCATTTCGAGGGAAGAGCAGGACAAGCTGGCCTTCGAGAGCCACCGCCGCGCCCGGGCGGCCATTGCCAGCGGCGCCGTGGCCGACGAAATCGTCCCCGTCGTGATTCCCCAGAGGAAGGGCGACCCCAAGGTGTTCAAGGTCGACGAGCGGCCCATGGACACCACCCTTGAGAAAATGGGAAAGCTGGCTCCCGTCTTCAAGAAGACGGGCACCGTCACAGCCGGGAATGCCTCGGGGATCAACGATGGCGCAACCGCCGTAGTCGTCATGAGCGGCGAGAAGGCCAAGGCACTGGGAATGAAACCGCTGGCAAAGATCAAGGGATTTGCCTCCGGAGGCGTGGATCCGGCATTCATGGGTCTCGGGCCCATCCCGGCGACAAGGAAACTGTTCAAGAAGCTCGGCATCACGATGAAGGACATCGGCCTGGTCGAACTCAACGAGGCCTTTGCCGTGCAGGCGCTCGGCTGCATCAAAGAGCTGGGTGTGGATCTCGACAAGTGCAATCTCAACGGCAGCGGGATCTCGATCGGGCATCCGATCGGCAATACCGGCGCCCGCATCACCTACACCCTGGCCATGCAGATGAAGAAGAAGGGTGTGAACCTGGGTCTGGCGTCGCTGTGCATCGGCGGCGGGCAGGGGATGTCCATCGTGCTGGAAGCGGTCTGATTTGAAACACGGGGCGGCTTCGCGCCGCCCCGCCAAATTCAGAATTAAGGAGGGTGGAACATGGCAGTAAAAACATTTGGCGTGATCGGCGCCGGTCAGATGGGAAACGGCATCGCGCAGGTCGCGGCCT
>CAYWTL010000089.1:0-9726 GCA_964460245.1 uncultured Syntrophaceae bacterium
CGGTGAGTTATCCAGGTTACTTGCTCCGCTATACAAATGTGCTAAATGCCGGTGCGAGATTGTTTAATGAGCCCGTTGCCTTCATGGCGCGGGCTTTTTGCTTTTTGACAACTGAATAGAAAACGGCGGGTTGATTTACGGAAATTGCAGCCGCCTCAACAAGGTGCTAAACAGCCAGAGGGACCCCGTGGTTTGTTTGAGCCGCGGGGTTTTTTGCTGGCAGGAAGGGAGGAAAGGAGAATGCTGTCAGCGGAAGAGAGAACAACAGAGGAACAGAAACAATGCTGTTTTGAGTGCGGGGAGCCCATCCTTGCAGGGGAGGAGCGTGCGGCCATGCTGGTCTACGACAGCCCTTGGGGGCCTCCCGTGGAGATCGCGGTCCACTCGGACAATGCCGACAATCCCGGGGAGTCCTGCGAGTCCAGGCTCACCGACACCGAATGGGCCGGCTTCCGGTACTTCGACTGCGACTGCTGCGGAAGGCGCATCTGCCGACAGAGCCGGAACAACGGCTGGCACAGCCACGTGAGGGTGTACCGTGACCGGGAGATCTGCCTCCGGTGCTTCCGGGGGATCCAGATCTGGGAGGGCGCCTCACGGGAATCATTCGAGGAAGGCCGGGTCGAGGGCATGTATTACGCCAACGGCGACTTGACCGCAAGCGGCTTTGAACCGGTGCCGGGGTTCTTCGGGTACGAGATCAAGGATGAAGAGACCTTGAGGACTTACTGTGGCACGGCCCTCAGGCTGATCGGCCAGGGGCATGTCATCGTCAACGAGTTCGACCTCATGAAAGCCGGCGACCTGGAAGGCTTCGTGACCATGTGGAGAAGGCGGAAAGGAGATGCCGATTATGTTGACTGATAACTGTCAGGACTTTTTCATGGGCTATGAATCTAACGAAGCGATCACTGCAACAATGCCTCCCCCGATCCGGAAATCGAGAGCATCTAACAAACTCACCCCGGTAAAGATAGCCGAGTCAATCAGGGCATGCGGCTAAGTGGGTCAGGAACGGGCCGTCAGGGCCGTGTCGCTGTTCGCATACCGCCATCTCGACCGCCTGCGGATGATCAGCCACGGGTTCACCGGCGGCAGCCTTCCCAGGAAGTCGAACATGCTCCTGGCAGGACCCACCGGCTGCGGGAAGACCTATCTGGTCGAACTGCTCTTCAGGGAGGTCCTCAAGCTTCCCGCCGTGATGATCGACATCACGCCTTACACGGAAGCGGGGTATGTCGGGTCGGACCTCACCGACATCCTTTCGAGACTCCTGCATGTCGCGAACATGGACGTGAAGAAGGCCGAAACAGGAATCATCTGCTTGGACGAGTTTGACAAGATCGCCATGTTCGACAGTTTTCCGGGCAGGGGGCACGGCAAGGACATCACGGGATACGGGGTTCAGCGGGAACTGCTGAAGATGGTCGAGGGGACGCAGGTCAGCGTCCCCAAGGCGATCGGCAACAAGAACGACGTCAATCGTGTCGAGATCAGCACGGCCAACATCCCCTTCATCGCCTGCGGGGCCTTCTCCGGCCTGAAGCAACTCGCACGGGAGAGGCACGGCGGCACGATCGGGTTCCTTCAGGAGAGCCCTTCAAGAAAGGAAAAGATTGCCGACGGCTATACCGAGGAGGACGTGAACCTGACTGCGCATTTTCAGCAATACGGCTTCCTGCCCGAGTTGATCGGGCGTTTCTCCCGGATCGTCCCCTTGGACGCACTGGAGGAGGAGGAACTTCGCAGCATACTGAAGCAAAATGTCCTGTCCGGCTGGAAGGAAGAGATGAAAGACCACGAGATCGACATGGTCGTGGATGACTCGCTGGTCGATCACATCGTGGCAGCGGCCCTGGAGAGGGAGACGGGCGCCCGGAGCGTGGAGGCGGTGTTTTCCCGGCTCCTTGAGGACGCTGCATTTGACGCCTACTCCAGTTCGAGGGCCAGGCGCCTGATCCTGAGCATGGACCAAGGCAGGCCTGGCTATCGGATTGAACGATAGTGAACCTGGGAAAGTTGAATACTGATTGTTGGTGATGCTTGTCGCGATGGCAGACGTCAGGAAAAGTCATCTGCTGTCTGCCGCCATGCCCTGATAGATCAGCATTAAAAAAGGGCACTAAAAGTGATATACTACACCAAGGAGTAGATCATTATGCCACACAAATTCTCGCCGAGCACGCTGTCCATACTGAGGGAGTGCCCCCGCTGCTTCTGGTTGCAGTTCAACAGGAAGATCAAGAGGCCCGAGGGGGTGTTCCCGTCCCTGCCAAGCGGGATGGACCTCATCCTCAAGAGGCACTTCGACGTGTTCCGGGACCGGGGCCAGATGCCCCCGGAACTGAAGCACCTTGAAGGCGAATACAAGCTTTTTGATGACATCGATCTCCTGACAACCTGGAGGAACAATTTCCAGGGGATCCAGTGGACGGACGGAGAGGGGAACCTGTTCCGGGGCGCCGTCGACAACCTGCTGCGGAAAGGTGAAAAGCTGGTCGTCCTGGACTACAAGACGAGGGGCTACCCCCTGAAGGAGGACACCGCCGGCTACTACCAGGACCAGATGGACATCTACAACCTGCTGCTGCGGAGGAACGGCCACGAAACGGAGGACTACGCCTACCTGCTGTTCTACCACCCGAATGAGGTGAGCGAACAGGGCGAAGTCATCTTCCACACGGACCTCGTCAGGCGGCCGATCGACGTGGGGAACGCGGAGAGGATATTTTCAAGGGCGGTGGCGGTGCTGAATAACGAGATGCCCGAACCTGCCTCGAACTGCAGATACTGCGGCTACGCGAGTTCCCTGCACGAGGATATGGAACGGCCCTGAGCAGGCATTCGGATCGGAGAGGGTAGGGGGCTTTCAGGGACGGAACATACAATACGGGAGGGGGATGCACATGCTTGGTGCGATCGCAGGCGACATCATCGGCTCGGTTTACGAGTGGGACAACATCAAGACCAAGAAGTTCCGGCTGTTCTCCCCGCGGTGCTTCTTCACGGACGATTCGGTCCTGACGGTTGCCTTGGCGGACTCGATCCTGACAGGCACGCCTTATGCGGAGAACCTGAAGGCGTTCTACCGGTGGTACCCCCGCGCCGGGTACGGTGGCGCTTTCCACCGCTGGGCGCGGAGCGGCAGTCCGGAGCCGTACAACAGCTGGGGGAACGGGGCGGCCATGAGAATCAGCCCGGTGGGGTTTGCCTACGATGGTCTCAACACTGTCTTGGAGAAGGCGAAGGAGTTCACCGAGGTCACGCACGACCACCCCGAAGGCATCAAGGGGGGCCAGGCGACGGCCGCGGCTATCTTCCTGGCCAGGACGGGGGAGTCAAAGGACGGCATCAGGGAATTCGTCGAGGCCAGGTTTCAATACGACCTGAGCCGGCACGTCGACGAGATCCGCCCCGACTACACATTTAACGAATCCTGCCAGGGGACCGTCCCGCAGGCGATCCGCGCGTTCATCGACTCGGAAGATTTCGAGGACGCGATCCGGACGGCGGTTTCCCTGGGCGGGGACACGGACACGCTGGCCTGCATCACGGGCGGGATAGCACAGGCCTTCTACGGCGGCGTGCCTGAATCCATCGCGGAGAAGGTATATGACATCCTCGACGAGCGCCTCGGGGGGATCACGGGGGCCTTCATGGAAAAGTACTGCAAGAGAGGAAATGTTCAGGTGACATGAGCTGATCATAAAAAAGGGGAGACTGAACGTCTCCCCGCGTCAGGAGGAAAAATGTTTATTCACTGTGAGTGTTTTCACCGACCATTCATGCCCGTGAAACGGCCGGGGAAGAACTTCCCTATTCCTTACTCATAGCATTTCCCGTGCCATCTTTGGTTGAATTGATGCAAGCATCCTATTTTACAGTATTATTTGGAAGCCAAGGGCGGGTGAGAAAAACAGATATAGCGGGGGAAAGGCTGAAAATGTCGCTGATGAAAAGACAGACAAACCAAGAAATACAAAGAATACAAACATATGAGAGGGAAGAAGCGATTGTCCTCAGACCGACAGAATTGTCGAACGGTTGTTGCCGGATCTATCGGGAATGCTCCATGGCCGGAACGGGGCGGAGAACAACCGGCGAGGGAAAGTCCGCCCCTTTCGTATTCTGATCACAGCGTCGTGACCTGTGCAGATCGAGGGGGCCAGTCCAGGATTATGACTTTGACCTGAATTTGGAGAAGCAGTTATGAACCCATCAGAGTGAAAGGGATGCCCGTATTTCAACAGTAAGATTTCAGACAGAAGAATCCTCATCGAATGTGTGCATTCCGCCAGAGGCAAGCTTTGCCCGCTTGAGGACAGAACAGAAAAAGAAGATGGTGAAGAAGGGAAGAATCAAGACGTTTGAGATGAATAAAGCCGTTGTCATTTAGCCTGTCAGATCGAAACAAACCTGATTTTCGAAGCGATGGAGGCACCGGAGATTGAATGTATTGAGTAAATCTACAGTCATTGCTTTCGATTGAAAGGAAGCAAAAAAATGGGGGAGTGAAGCATGCCGGTCCTGCACAAATACCGCGGCAGTGATGAATATTATGTTCTGACAGTGATCAGACAGGATGTCGTGACCTTCCGGCTGACCGAAGAGGGCAGAAAGAAGCTGGACGACGCCGGCATCGCGCCGGGACAGAAGTTCGAGCTTGCGCTCCTGTTGGACCTCTGCCGAACCGGTGACGCGGTCAGGCAGGACACCGAACTGGACCGGGTCGAGGGGGACGTGCAGATCGCGTTCGATTTCGGGGCCGACCCGGATTCGGACAGGATGTTCCCAGCCTGCGCTGAATGCACAGCCATGGACGACCTGCACCTAGTGGAGGTGACGGGCAGGGGCAGGACCGCGAGCATCCTTTGCGCCGCCTGCCGCCTGAAAAGGCATGCCTCGATTGACACGAGCATACCGCTCACCCTGGTCAACCGTGCGGTCCTGAACCGAGTGCTGACAATAAGAGACATAAAGAAGATGGACCCTTCAGTCGCGCGTTACAAGGAACTGCTCGATGCCGAGTTCGAGTCGAAATGGGACCTGTACAGGAAGGGGAACCCGGAGCAGGGGATCCTGATCGAAGAAGCCGGGGATCAGGGTAGGTTGATGTGATCATCCTGCGCCCGCGGGAGGAGACGCGGGGCGCGCCGCTCGCGGGGATCAGAAAGTAATTTTAAACGATCGAGGAGAACGGCAAAGTGAAGCAAATTCTGATCATGAGGCATGGCGAACCGCTGCATACACCCGGCATGGACAACTTCGATCTGCCCCTGAGCGACGACGGCAGAAAGACGGCGGCGCTGAAGGGTGTGATCATGTCCCGGAAAGGGGTTCTTCCCGATGTCATCCTCTCGTCCCCGGCCCTGAGGGCGAAGACGACCGCGGAGCTGGCGGCGGACAGTTTCGGATACAAGGGTGAGATCCTGTTTGACCGGCGATTCTACACAGACGACGGAGACTTCGTCGTCGACACGATCATGACACTGCCGGAAAACATCAACCGGGTTCTGATTGTCGGCCACAACCCCATGTTGATGGATCTGGTGTACGCTCTGACCTCGCCGCCCAAGTTCATCCAGATGAATCCGGCCACTCTTGTGGCCCTCACCCTGAAGGAGTGTGAATGGATTGGACTCGGCCCGGGAAAGTGCCGCTTTGAATGGGCGGTCTGATCAGGGTAGGAATGACTTCGACAACAACAACATCGGCTACAGCCTGGCCGTGCTGGGCAGGTACGGCGAGGCGCGGCTCTTCTGCGAGGCGGCGATCAGGGTCAACCCCGACTGCTACAACGCATACAAGAACCTCGGTCTCTCGCTCCGGGGGCTGGGGCAACATGCGGAAGCGGCCAGAAACTTCATGAAGGCAATACGGATCTGCCACGCCATGGACCAGCGGCTGTACAAGGACCTGGAAATGCTTCTCGCCCGCCACCCGGAGCTGACGGACGAGATCGATGGCATTCAGGAGTTCCTGGTTCGGTACAGGCCCGATCGGCATGACCGGGTGCTGCATTGAAATTGAGAGTATTGATTGGTGACGGTATCAGGGCAGAATGTTGATCCTGTCTGCATTTGCGGAAATGAGAAAAACTCTCATGACTTTTCGTTCGGCTTAATATTTCGCCTTTTCCGACGCCAGTCTTTCGCGTACTTCGTCGATATTCAGGGGATTGAGCGGCTTGCAGATGATCTCGTTGACCCGGAGCTTCTTGATGCTCCGGGAAGAGGCTGCCTGCATGACCAATGCCGTATCAGATCCACGGCCTGTCCCGGCCATTGCAATGACTTTTTCCCCATTGGTTAAATGCCCCCCATCCGTTGCCATCATGACAATCTCAAAGCATACCTTGACGCCCTGGGAAAAGCAGCGCAGCAGATTGGCCATTAAGGTCGGAGTGGTAGATTGATATAAATCCTCCGTGTGAAATAGCATGGTCCCGAAATGCACTTCGTGGCCAGCTTCTCTGATTCTCTTTGCCATTTCAGCATGAAAAGGGTTTTCCTTCCTGACGAAATCGTACTGGTGGGGGACCACGATCAGTTTGACCTCTTGGTCTTTGAAGAAATCCAACGCCTTCCTGGCTGTTGTACCGGTCGTTGAAGCCAATACCAGCTTCTTTATGCCCAAGGTATTCAACCGCTCAAGAACCAACTGGAAGGTCGTCTCTGTATTATCTGCCCGAGTGTCCTCAAAATAAACAATTGTGCTTTCCATTCCCTATCCTCCTTGCTTCAGTCTCCTTATTGATAACCGCGGACCATGTCCATGAACTCTATTGTCGCCCCCGGCAGGTGGCGGCTCTTTCGGGTCAGCAGGCCCCTCTCCGCAACGCCAAACAGACTGCTGACATCGATGGAGACCAGCTTCTTCCTGTCCTCAAGCAGAATGTAGAACTCGTTCACGATCGAAACGCCCAACCCCATCTCCACGTAGGCCTTCGTCGCCAGCCTCCCGGTGGCCTCCATGGCAAGCCGGTACTCCAACCCTTCCCGCCCGAAAGCCTCATCCACGATCGCCCGAGTGTGGCTTCCCGCCGGAGGGAGCAGCAGCGGATATGCAGCGATGTCCGCCAGGGACATCTTCCTTTTCCTCGACAGCGGATGACCCGGGGGCACGATGAGCAGCCTCCGGAACCGTGCGAAAACCTCATAGTCGAGTGAAGCCGGCACCCTGGACAGGGAGGTGATGCCGATGTCGGCATCTCCGTCCGCAACCATCTTCACAATATCCTCCCTCCCCCTGTTGACGACGGACAGCTCCCAGCCCGGGTACCGCTTCTTGAACGATTTGATGATCCCGGGAAGGAGGTAGACCATGACGGACGTATGCGTCGCGACCCGGAGCGTCCCGCTCTGACCCTGCCCGAGCGTTTCATGGAATCTGGATTTCAGGTCGTCGTAGCTGTTGACGACGGGCCCCACAAGATCGAAGAACACCTGACCCTCCCTGGTGAGGCGGATCTTCCGTTTCCCCGTGCGGTCGAAGAGCTTCACCCCCAAATCCTCCTCCAAAGCCTGGACCTGGAGGCTGATTGCCGGCTGGGTGCGGTACGTCTTCTGCGCGGCCTTTGAGAAGCTGCCCGTTCGGGCGACGGCCATGAAGCCGATAAGCTGCTGGATTTCCATGTCACTCATATTATCAGATTTAATTATAGTATATATAATATATATTAATTTGTCAAATGACATTTTCATGTTCATATTAGTGCCGGAGAGAAGAGATCAGACCGAAAACATCACATGAAAGGAGGACGTGGACATGGAAAATCAGGGCGCTGAAAATGACAAAGAGCAACTCTTCCGTTTAACGGAAAACCGCAAACAACCGGCACAATGCCATCTCTGGGCCAAGGACCGTTTCATCGACGAGGACCTTGATTGCCTGACTTTCGTAAAGGACTATATGGACGACCCTCATCTGACCCGGTGGCTCTCCCGGTGCGAGCATTGCGGGCAGCTCTACTTCGGGGAGTTCTATGAGGTGGTTGACTGGGAAAAGGGCGATGACAAGCAATACGCCACCCTGATCCCGGTGGAAAGCGAATCGGAAGCCGATGAGATCAGTGAGCTGACGCCTTTCCAGCTCCTGATGTTCCACCCCATGATCGTGGACGATTCACACGATAAAAGCGGCAAGGGCATCCGCTGGGCGGGAAGATAAGGGGGGGCGATCATGAATACGATAGACAAAGCCATTACGTTTGCCGCAAGAGCCCATTCCGGCCAGTTCCGCAAGGGAACAAGAATCCCGTACATCGTTCATCCGCTCGGTGTCGCCAGGATTATCATCCAGTGCTTTTGTCCTGAGCACGTCACCATCGCAGGCATCCTCCATGACACGGTTGAAGACACCCCCGTGACCATTGAGGAGATCGGGCAAAAATTCGGCCGCGATGTCGCGGCACTGGTCGATGCCGCTACGGAGCCGGATAAGAACGACACGTGGGAGATCAGGAAGAGACACACCATAGAAATGGTGCAGACCCTCTCCGATGAAGCAGCCATCCTCGTCCTGGCCGACAAGCTGGACAACATCCGGGCCATCCGGGAGGATCTTGAAATAAATGGTGAGGCTGTTTGGGACCGGTTCAAGCGGCCCAGGGAACGGCAGCAATGGTATTACGAGAGCCTGGCGGCGGCCTTCGATGGCAGATCGGCCGATCAGCAAACGCAATCCCTGCTGAAACATTTCAAGACGGAAGTGGACCGCGTGTTTGGATGTGTGTCCCACAGTCGGCATGGTCGAGATGCTGTGAACAAGCCCAAAGCAGTCCTGACGGAGCGTGATGCCCTGAACATCTTCAGGAAGCATATCGAACAGGACAAGCCTGCCGTGGCGATATACAATGTCACTGATGAACCGCCTGAAAGTTGCCGCGCCTATGGATTGCCCGGCCAGGGTTATTGGTTCATCACCTGCTCGCCTAACCAGTCCCCCGATATGATCTGTTCATCCAGAATCATAGTCGTATCAAAGATGACGGATGAGGTTGTCTACGATGGATCAGCCAATGATGAAGGATAACGGAAGGAGGTATAGAAACAATGTCCTATTGTGATGTTTACATTGGTTCGCTGGAAGACCCTGGCTTTTCATGGGAAGGCGGTAACTGGGAGGGCAACTGTCCACATCGCCTGAGTCCTTTTTTCCCTCCGGTCGGTCCCGCTTACGGCGCTTTTTCCGTTGTGATTGAGCGTATCGGGCAGGGCGTCTATGATGGAAAGCAGGTGGACTGGGGCGGATTTGTCGCCCGGGTCACACGTTTTGAAATTGAAAAACTGATCGAGGAACTTTACGCGAATCAAGAGATTTACGGACCGGACAGCAAATTGCCGCACCTGAAAAAACAGATGGAAGAACTGAAGGCATACGTCCGGAGATTATCAACAACCGCAAAATATGCGCTTGTTGCATCAGAGCTTTAACATTGCCCGCATGATAAAACTGACATCATGTATGCCATCGATTTTATGAGTGGCGTTTCTACGGCGAGTCGAACCCCTATAATTACAGACAATGACATTCCCTGTCATCATAAAAACAGCAAGGGCGGAGTCATATCGATTCCGCCCTGCTTTGAGAGAGGAAGTTGACAGCGAATCCGTTTAAGATCCTCTCTCGACACGCCTCCCGATTGGGCAGGCGCCTTATGTATGGATGTCTATTTGCCCTTCTTGTACGCGCAGGGCGTGCACATCGGGTCTACCCAACCCTTGT
>CAYWTL010000090.1:0-9447 GCA_964460245.1 uncultured Syntrophaceae bacterium
TACATCTTCTCGTACTTGTGCTTCAGGGAAATGATGATCAGACCGCCCACGATCAGGGCCCCCAACTGAAAATAGGGGAAATTGGCCAGGCCTGCCGCCGCGTATTCCGCGAAGCTGAACCCTGCCGTCAGAAGAACCACCGTTGCCGCCACTGCCATCGTTCCGATTGTCTTTTTCATGATCCGTCTCCTTTGAGAGTTTTTGTTTGGTTTGACCTATACCTATGCGGAAAACGTGCCAGAATCGTGGAAACAGGCCATAATTTTTATATGGGATTGATTATAAAGAGAAATATGATAAACAGAGACAAACGGGACCAGAAGGGAAAACCGGATGCGACCCGGTTTTCTTGAATGGATGTTTCAACCCGGTTGAAAGAAACGGAGAGCCATTCCCTCCCCAAAGGCAGGGGATGGGCTCCGTTGGGGAATTTTAGATTTTAGCGGCTGCTTTCCAGGCGAGGAAGGCGCATTTGATCCCTTCGACGGCACCATCGACGCTGATTTTCTCCATATTGATGACCATGTCATAGTGCTCGATGTCCGTCAGGTCAGTGTGAAAGTACTGGCGAATGAAAGCGCGCCGTTCCGCCTCCGTTTTCAGCACGTATTTTTCCGCCTCGTCCCGGGTGGTCCGCATGACATGCTTCACCTTGAACTCCATAGGGGCTACGACGCGCACCCGGAAGGTGGTTTCCCGGGGCAGGATGTAGTTGGCGCCGCGTCCCAGGATCACGGCGTTGCCGTACCGGCCGATCGTGCCGATGACCTTGGTCAGGTGGTGGAGGTAGCGGTCCGGCCAGAGGTGACGGGTCTCGAAGAGAGCCGTCAGCCAGTCGTCGCGCCGGGTGCGCTCCTTTTCGTCCAGTGACTGGATGACCTTGTCGCTGATTTCAGCACTTTCGGCCACCTTCTGGATAATCCGCCCGCCGAAAAGATCCATGCCGAGTTCGGCGGACAGGCGCTTCGCGATTTCCGTACCGCCGCAGCCGGGTTCCCGCGAAACGGTAATCGATGCCCCGGGCTTGACTCCCCTTTTTTTCCGCTCCGTTCCCCTGAGGTTCCACTTCTGCAACTGCTCTTCCACCAGTTTCTCGACGGACCGATTTTTCATTTGCATGGAGATTGCTCCTTTCGTCAGACGGAAAATGGATCGACGGGACGGTCGATCATCTCTGCCCCACCGTTAAAATGAGTAGAGTTTTTCTCCGGGCAGTACGGCGATGCCGCTTTTCAGCAAAACATCGATGGCACGATCCTGCTGGTCGAAACGGAACAGCATGACGGCATTTTCCCCGCTCTTCTCGACGAAGGCGTACATGTAGGCAATGTTGATGTTTGCCTTGGCGATGACCTCCAGAATGCCGTGCAAACCGCCGGGCCGGTCCGGCACTTCCACGGCCACCACAGTGGTCCGGCTGACCGTAAATCCGCTCTCCCGAAGGACTCGGGTCGCCGTTTCCACATCGTTGACGATCAGGCGGACGATACCGAAATCCGAGGTGTCGGCCACGGCCAGCGTGCGGATGTTGATGCCGGCGTCCTTGAGTATCCGGGTGACCATTTCCAGTCCGCCGGGTTTGTTTTCGAGAAAGACGGAGATCTGTTCAACTTTCATCGTTTATCCTCCCAGATTCACTCAAGCGTATTGGCCGGCCGGCCCGACGGGGCCAGCCGGCTGGCGGCCGTAGGGTCGCCGCATCCCGTTCAGATTTTTCTTTTGTCCATCACCCGGCTTGCCTTGCCTTCGAAGCGCTGCAGGGATTTGGGCTCCACGAGCTTCACCTGCGCCGTGATGCCCAGGTAGTCCTTGATGTCCTTGACGATGCGGCGCTGAACGTTCTGAAGGGCTTTTACCTCGTCCGATTCGGCCAGCAGCTTTTCACTGATCTCGACCTGGACTTCCAGGGTGTCGAGCGTTTCCATGCGGTCCACGATCAACTGGTAGTGGGGCTCGATCCCCTTTACATTGAGCAGAACCGCCTCGATCTGCGAGGGGAAGACGTTGACGCCGCGGATGATGAGCATGTCGTCGCTTCTCCCGGAGACGCGATCCATGCGGACGAGGGTCCGGCCGCACCGGCAGGGGGAGAGGTTGAGCGATGTAATGTCCCGGGTCCGGTACCGGATGAGCGGAAAGGCCTCTTTGGCGATGGTCGTGAAGACCAGCTCTCCCTTTTCACCGCAGGGCAGGACTTCGCCGGTGGCGGGGTCGATGATTTCCGCGATGAAATGATCCTCAAAAATGTGCATTCCTACGCGTCCCTCAGTGCATTCCATGGCCACTCCGGGGCCCATCACCTCGGACAGGCCGAAGATGTTCAGGGCCATGATGTTCAGGGACTGTTCAATTTGATCCCTCATGACTTCAGACCAGGGCTCGGCCCCGAAGATCCCGACCCGCAATCGCAGGGACCGCATGTCCACCCCCATGGCCTGCCCCTGCTCCGCCAGCGTGAGGGCGTAGGAAGGGGTGCAGCAGATTGCCGTGGGACCGAAATCCTGCAGGATCATGAGCTGTCGTTTGGTGTTGCCGCCGGACATGGGGATGACGCTTGCCCCCAGCCTTTCCGCGCCGTAGTGCGCCCCCAGGCCGCCGGTGAAGAGGCCGTAACCGTAGGCATTGTGGATGATGTCGTTTTTGGTCAGTCCTGCGGCGACCAGGCACCGGGCCATCAGCTCCGACCAGGCATCGATGTCCCGTTTCGTATAGCCGACCACGGTGGACCGTCCCGTTGTTCCCGACGATGCGTGCAGCCGGACTACACTGCTCATGGGAACGGCGAAGAGGCCGAAGGGGTAATTGTCCCTCAGGTCCTGCTTGGTCGTGAAGGGGAGCCGGGCCAGATCGGCCAGCGACTTGATGTCATCCGGCTTGATGCCGGCATCGTCGAAAGCGGTCCTGTAAAAACCGACGGTGTGGTAGACCCGCTGCACCACCTGTCGCAGACGCTTTAACTGCAGTGCCTCCAGCGCCTCCCGGGGCAGGGTTTCGAACTCCTCATTGTAAATCATCGATCAGCCTCCACCTTTTATTGGCGACGGACGTTCAGAGAATCGCTTTGGCGCACTATAGCAAAAGACGCAGGCACGGGCAAGGAATGTTCGGGAAGCAAAGGAGTGGCTGACGGATCCCGGAACCCGTTCATTGAACCCGGCGCGTGAGCCGGAACCAGAGACGCATCAGGCGGACCGTCACGATGGCCATGATGAGCCGGGGGACGTAGAGCCAGAAGGCGCTCAGGCCCAGCGACATGAACAGCGCCGGATCCTCCACCATGGAATGGTTGATACCGATGGAAAGGTGAAGCATTTCAAGGTCTTCCCTGGGCAGACTGCCGTCCTTCGTCTCCTCCACGATGACGGCGCCTCCATAAGCCAGTCCGAAGACGATGGCGGTCATCCAGAGGAAACCGAGCTTTTGATCGAGGCCCATGATTTTCAGGAAGGGGGAGAAAATGTTCACGATGTATTTGATCCATCCCATGGCTTTGAAAATTTCCAGCAGGGTAAGCAGGGACATGCAGATCAGGAAGATCTTGATGCTGAGATCCAGGGTCGCCCCGGCCCACTCCCGGACCATCTGCAGGAAGGGGATGGCAGCCGCGACCGCCGTTTCCGCGGGCATCGCAAGCGCCTGAGCCCGGCCGTCATCCAAAAAGGGCGCGACCAGCACCACCGTTGTCACGGCGGCGCCGATGCGGAAAAGGGTGGCTTTCAGCGGATGCAGGCCCGATCTGGCCTGGATGATTCCTTCCTGGATCAGGTTGTGGGCCGTCAGAAGAAAGATGCCCATGAGCGTCATCTGGGCAACGGTGAACTGCAAAACGGCCATTGCGGCAATGGCGCCGTAGATGTTGGCAAGCATTCCGATGATCAGGGGCAGGGCCGCCATGGTCGGCAGGCTCATCAGGTCCATGGCCGGCGCCAGCAGGAAATCAAGCCGGTTCAGCAGGCCGCTCCAGGCCAGCAGCGAGGTCAGGAATGAAATGGGCAGCACGATTTTCATGATCCAGAGAAAACCGTCCCAGCCCTTTGCGATGCCCGCCTTGGTCCCGGACCGCAGTTGTTCGTTGCGCTGCTGCATGATGAGATATTTCTGTCAATCGCGCGGGTTCGGACCCCGCCGGATGTCCCGCGGAAAGGAGGCCTGCAGGCACACGCCGTACTTACGGAAGGCCGTTGTTTTTCAGCCAGGATTCGGCCATCACGATTCCCAGCGCCGTTTTTACGTCGACGATCCGGGCGGCCTGTATCATTTCACGGGCTTCGTCGAAAGTGACGGTCATGGTTTCGATGAACTCATCCTCGTCGGCAGGAAGCGGGAGGGGAAAAAGATCTAGGGCCAGGAAAAAATGCATGTATTCGTTGCCGTATCCGGGGATCAGATAACCCTCGAAGAGCTTCATCAGCCTTCTGGCCTGGAAGCCCGTTTCTTCCGCCAATTCCCGCTGAACGCAATCCTCTGCCGATTCCCCGTACCGGTCCATGGCGCCGGCTGGAATCTCCGTCAGCGTCTGTCCGGTGGCGTGACGGTACTGCCGGATGAGGAGCAGCCTGCCGTCTGATGTCACGGGGACGACCGCGATGCAGGGTTTGTGATCGATCCAGCTCTGACGGATGCGCCGGCCATCGGGCAGGGAAAACGCTCCCTCCCATACGTCGAATACGCGGCAACGGTACATCAATTGTCCGTCATTTTTCCGTTGTTTCAAACTCACTTCAGGCGGGGATCGATACCGGTGAAGCCGCATTCCGGCTGATAGCAGGTCACGTTCAGAAACTGGCATTTCTGCGAGCAGGCCGGACAGGTCTGGGGAGGCGTCTGCATCTGAATGGTATTGCCGCAGTTGCTGCACTTCCAGTACGAATCCGGGATCTTGGGCTGATTGTCCGTTGCCACCGTTGTCCTCCTTTGCCGTGTTTTACCGGGATTTTCGTTATCTTGCTTCGAGGCAGGCCTTTGCCCACCGGGTTTAGTCATGACGGCCGTCGCAGTTGTGGGAATCGGAGTCTGCCCCCCTCTTCGGATCAATCCGGGGTGTGTCTGTCTGCATCGGCAAGCCTCAGTTTGTTTTCATGATCGCCAACAGGTGCCGTTCGATTTCTTCCTTGGGAAGGGCGCCGACCAGCCGGTTGACCAGTTTGCCGTCCTTGAACAGCAGCATCGTGGGGATGCTCTGGATCGCGTATTGGGAGGTGATCATCGGGTTTTCGTCGATATTGAGCTTGGCGATTTTCACACCGCCGGCGTATTTGTCGGCCAGATCATCGATGATGGGGGCGACCGTCCGGCAGGGGGCGCACCAGGGAGCCCAGCAGTCCACGAGGATGGAGCCGGACGAGGAGATCACTTCCTTGGAGAATGTGGCGTCGGTCACGTCCACGGGACGCCCCTGTCCGTTTTTGACCACGAGCGGAATCCCGCACTTGCCGCATTTCGGCCGGTCGTGGATTCGATCTTCCGGCATCCGGTTTTTGGTGCCGCAGTTCAGGCAGCGGATGATCATTTCATCCAGGGGCGCCTTGCAGTTTCCGCAGGCAGGCTTGTCGTGCAAACGCTGCCGGGGAATGCGATTTTTCGTTCCGCAGTGTAGGCAGCGGATAACGATTTGCTCGGCTGTCATTTCAACATCTTTCGCGGTTCGGGGCGTCCGGCCCAGTTCATCAAAATCCACTATCAGTATAGTGATGATTTGTCGATCCGTCAAGGAGGCGCGATGGTTTTGTCAGATCGCCACCCGGACCGGCGCGGGTTTCAGGACCCGCACGAGCTCGGATGGCGACATTTCCGCCAGGAGCCCACGGGTGCCGGCATTGATCAGGATGCGGGGCAGGTTGGGGATGGTTTCCTCCATGTAAATGGGCAACGACTTTTTCGTCCCGAAGGGTGATGTTCCGCCTACCCTGTAGCCGGTGTGCCTTTCCGCGGTTTTCGGATCGCAGGGCCGGATGGACTTCACGCCAAGAATTCGGGCCAGCGCTTTGGTTGAAACGTCCTTGTCGCCGTGCATGAGGATGAGCAGCGGCGATCCACCCTCATCCTCCATGACCAGCGTTTTGATGACCTCGTGTTCCGCCACGCCGAGTTCCCTTGCCGAAACGCGCGTGCCGCCGTGCTCTTCGTATTTGTAGGACCGCGGGATGAAATCAACCTGATGTTTTTTCAGAGCCAGCACCGCCGGTGTAACGGGAATTCTATCTCTGGCCATATCCTCCCTCACCCTTCCGGATTGTTTTTGCAAGCCCTGGTTATAAATAGCCGATTTTGATGGAAAAGTAAAGAATTCCATCGGCGGGAAGGGCTTGCGGTCATTTTCAGGCTTGACGAATGCCCGCAATCCCATCTACTAAGCAACAAACGGCAGGTCCGGCGGCATGGAGGCGAATCATGGATAAAAGCATCACGCCAGAGGTCTTTCCCGAACCCATCCGGCAATTGCCGGAGGCGGCCATGCCCCTGCGGGGCGTCCGGGCGTACCTCTCCCAGGCGGACACGCACCAGATCCTGTTCATGCAGTTCAGCCAGGACGACGAAATGCCGGAACACGCCCATGCCGCCCAGATGGGCATCGTGCTCGAAGGCAGGATCGATCTGGTCATTGACGGTGCAGGCAGGACCTATCGCAAGGGGGACCGCTACTTCATCCCGGGCGGAGTCCGGCATTCCGGGAAGGTCTACGCCGGCCTTGCCCAAGTGGCTTTTTTCGACGAGCCGGACCGCTACCGGCCGGTCGGTCGCGACCCCGAAATGAAAAAATTCAAGGAGGCGTGAGATGGAAGGCTGGACGGATCGCTTTAGATCACGCGGTTCCAACCGTTCCGCCGCGGAGGATTTGCCGCTGGGAGGATAACCCGTGAAGGAAAGGAGCTACCCATGAAACAGCGCATCGACAACAACGCCTTTCTCTATCCGATGCCGATGGTCCTGGCCGGCAGCACCGTGCAGGGAAAACCGAACTTCATGGCCGTCGGCTGGGTGAGTCGCGTGAATTACCAACCGCCGATGATCGCCATCTCTCTCGGCCCGCACTGGACCAATCAGGGGATTCACGCGAACCAGGCTTTCAGTATCAACATCCCCGATATCTCCTTGGCGGAAAAAACGGACTACTGCGGGCTTTTTTCCGGCGAGAAAGTCGACAAATCAGCCATTTTCAATGTGTTTTACGGATCTTTGCAGGGTGCGCCCCTGATCGCCGAATGCCCCGTCGCGATGGCCTGCCGGCTTGTGGAAACCGTGCAATTGAGGACGAATACGCTTTTCATCGGAGAAATCGTGGAGGCCTATTGCGAGGAGGCGTGCATGACCGGCGGAAAGCCGGACATCACAAAGATCAAACCTTTCACCCTGACCATGCCCGACAACCATTACTGGGGTGTGGGCGATCCGGTCGGCAGGGCATGGCGAATCGGCGCCGCGCTGAAAAAAGACAGGCACTGAACATCGGCAGCAATCAAAATACAGGAACAGGAGGCAGGAAATGGCCGTAAAACAATGGGATCGCCCCCCGGAAATGGCGATCGACACGAAAAAAACGTACTGTGTCAGGATTGAAACCGACCGGGGGGACATCGAACTGGACTTCTATCCGCAATATGCCCCCAAGTCCGTCAACAATTTTGTCTTTCTGGCCCGGGAGGGATTCTACGACGGCGTGACCTTCCACCGGGTGATCCCGGATTTCGTCATCCAGGGAGGCGATCCGACGGGAACGGGCCGGGGCGGGCCGGGATACCGGTTCGAGGACGAGGTGGCGGGAAATCCTCTTACCCATGAGCGGGGCGTCATGTCCATGGCCAATGCCGGACCGGGGACGAACGGGAGCCAGTTTTTCATCACCTACTCGCCGCAGCCCCACCTGAACGGAAAGCACACCGTCTTCGGAAAGGTTGTCCGCGGGATGGAAGTGGTCGATTCCATTCGGCAGGGCGACCGGATGATTCGCGTCTCGGTCATGGAAAGCCGATAAGTCCATCTTCCCATCATCCCCCGGTCCGGCCTTCATGGGCAATCAAGCCGGCCATTGAGCGTTCGGAAATCCGGTCAGGAGGAATTATGTTTCCGACGAGTCGCTATATCGATCGCGGTTCCTTCATGGTCATGGCGGTCACGCTGGCGCTGTTTATCGCAGCCCTGTTTACCAAGGGTCTGACGCACGATCTGCTGCTCGAGGCGGGTGTCTTCCTCGTATCCGTAAAACTGATCCTCCAGGCCTACCGGAGCACTGTCGCCACTGAGAAAATCCTGCAGAGCCTTCAGGAAATCAAGATGTCTTTAGGTTGTCGAACCGGTGAGGGCACGGACGGAATTCCGTCGGGGGAATCATGATCCGGGCTCCGTCCCTGCGGCGGATATTCAAAACAACCCGGGCAGATTCGTCTTGAAGGGCGGCCTTACCATGCCACCCATCCGGGTTTACGTGTCTCAGCCGGAAGTCCCGGTTGCAAATTTAGTCCTATCGGAAAGTGTCCGTGTTGACTGCCGGGCTGGAGAACTATTTGGCACGGAGATATAGAACCTTGCGATTCGCTCCCGGTGCATGCCTTTCTTCCGTCACGAAGAGATCTGTTTTGGCTTTAACGAGATCAGAGAGCTTTTTGTAACCGTATAACCTGGAATCAAAGTCGGGTTGTAACTTTGTAAGGTAACTCCCGAACGTGCCGAGTTGCGCCCATCCGGCATCGTCAGTGGACTGCTCAAGAGCGGTCAGGACGAATTTTTTCGGAAATTCATGGGTTGGCTCGGTTTTTTCAGCGGGTGCCCTGGGTGGCACGGATTTTTTCTTGCTTTCGCCTTTTGACTGCTGACCCGTTGGTTTGACTGCCGAATTTGGACGAAGGATTTCAGTGAACACAAACTTGTGGCAGGCATTGCGGAACGCCTCCGGTGTTTTCTTTTCGCCAAACCCGAGAACCGTGAGACCCTCTTCCCGCAATCGCATCGCAAGGCCCGTGAAATCACTGTCGCTTGTGATCAGGCAGAAACCGTCAAACTTTCTGGTGTACAGCAGGTCCATCGCATCGATAATTAAAGTGCTATCCGTGGCGTTCTTTCCGGTTGTGTATGCAAACTGCTGAATCGGCTTGATGGCGTATCGCTGCAATACCTTTTTCCATGAAGCACTCGTGGGAGCAGTGAAATCCCCGTATATCCGTCTCACGGTTGCTTCTCCAAATCTTGCGATTTCTGCGAGAAGACCTTCAATGAGCGCAGCCTGAGCATTGTCGGCGTCGATGAGAACCGCCAGTCGCAGGGTTGGTTCTTCGGAGTCGGCTTTCGCGGCAGATCGGGTGGATACCATGATGCCTCCATTTTTCTGTCGTCCTGACAGAGTTAAAGATTTGAACACCCGTTTCCCGGCAGGTTTCGCTTCACTGTT
Organism: uncultured Syntrophaceae bacterium; assembly: GCA_964460245.1. Lineage (GTDB taxonomy): Bacteria > Desulfobacterota > Syntrophia > Syntrophales > Fen-1087 > JAXDBM01. The sequence continues at coordinate 9,383 of CAYWTL010000090.1, forward strand.
CCGGATCGATGATCTTTATCTTGTTGGACCACCCGGATGATTCTGTTCTGACATTTCTGCATTCC
>CAYWTL010000091.1:0-9209 GCA_964460245.1 uncultured Syntrophaceae bacterium
CCGGAATCCACGAATCCATCTGTGCGCGGGTGCTGGCCATGGCCAACCGCGTCGGTGTCGCCCCCCCCATCATGATGACCGGCGGCGTGGCGAAAAATATCGGTGTCGTCAGGGCTTTCCAAAAAGCCATCGGTTCCCCCATTGAGGTTTCGGAGTACGCCCAGTTGAACGGGGCGATCGGTGCGGCATTGCTGGCCCAGGACCTTTGAAGAAAAAAGATCTGGAGATTTTTCCGATTTGTGATAGGATGTTAAATTATTTTAATAAAATTCCGAGCTATTCGGAATCGATGAGGCACATATGAGGTTTGATATTGCAAGGAGCGGCAGCGGCCTGACCTATGAAATCCGCCATATCGTGGCCGTGGCCAACAAGCTGAAAGAGTACGGGGTTCAGGTCGAATGGGAAAATATCGGCGATCCGGTCAACAAGGGCGAGAAAATCCCGGACTGGATGAAGGAGGTCCTGATCGACATCCTGAAAGAGGACCACTCCTACGCCTATTCTCCCACGAAGGGGATGAACGAAACCCGGGAGTTTCTGGCTGGAATGGTGAACCGGCGGGACCGGCTGCAGATGAGTCCCGAAGACATCATCTTCTTCAACGGCCTCGGGGATGCCATTGCCCGCGCTTACAGCTCCATCCGCATCGACGCGCGGATCATCCTGCCCGAACCGACCTACTCCACGCACCTGCTCGCGGAAGTGCTGCATGCCTCGTTTCCGCCCAACACATACCGGATGAACCCCTACAGCAACTGGTACCCGGACATCCGCGAGCTGGAGCAAAAGGTAAAAAGCCACAAATCCATCGTGGGGATCCTGGTCATCAACCCGGACAACCCGACAGGGTTCGTCTACCCGGTGGAAACGCTCAAGCAGATCATCCGGATCGCCAAGGAATACGAACTCTTCGTCGTGTTCGACGAAACCTATATCAACATCATCTACAACAACAAGGAGACGGTGCCGCTCTCCGATGTCATTGAGGATGTGCCCGGAATCAGCATGAAGGGGATCTCCAAGGAATTCCCATGGCCCGGCGCACGGTGCGGATGGATGGAGGTCTACAACGCGGGCAAGGACCCGATCTTCGACAACTACATCAACACGATTCTCCACCAGAAAATGTCGGAGGTCTGTTCGACGACTTTGCCGCAGATCGCGATTCCGCGGATCATGACCCATCCGGAATACAGGAATTACCTGAACGAAAGGACGCGCCACTACGAGAAACTCTCCAACATCGCCTACGACATCCTGAAGGACGTTCCCTATCTGACGGTCAACCGCACCAACGGCGCCTTCTACATGACCGCGGTTTTCAACGAATCCGTCATGAACCACCGGCAGACGCTTCCGATCGCACAGCCCGAAATCAAGCGCTACATCGAGAACCTGGTGAACGACAAGATCGAATTCGACAAGCGCTTTGTCTATTACCTGCTGGGTTCGACAGGCATCTGCGTGGTCCCCCTGACGTCGTTCTTCACGTCCCTGCAGGGATTCCGGATGACCCTGCTGGACAAGGATCCCGACAATTTCGAGGCCGTTGTCCGAAAGATTGCCGACAAGATCGTCGAGTACATCGACTCCTCGAACATCACCTCGTCCTTTCCCCTGCTGTAAAAGCCGAACGGCTCACTTGATCAGCCGCTGGCGCATCTTCCGAAGCGCCAGCGGAAAAAAAACCGCCCCGAAAAAAACCAGGCAGGCCAGCGACCCGAGCATCTCCCCTTCGAACCGGCCGTAGCAGAGTGACCGCGTCAGCGCGGTCAGATGGGTCAGAGGCAGGGTCGCGGCCATGTACTGCGCCCACTGGGGAAGGTTCCCCACGGGAAAGAATGTTCCACTGAACAGGAACATGGGTGTGATGAAGAGAAAGAAAGGCAGGTTGAACAGATCGATGTGCGGAACGATGCCCGTAAAATACATGCCGATGGCGCCAAATGCCATCCCGCCGACGAATGCCAGCGGAATCAGGAGCAATCCAGCGGGATAGCTGATGAGTCCGAACAGGCTGATCACGGCCATCATGATGATCGTCGAGAAGACGGACTTGGCGGCCCCCCAGACGATTTCTCCCGTGATGATCTCGTCCACGGACAGGGGGGTTGCCATCATGGCATCGAAAGTCTTCTGATAGTACATGCGGACGAACGAACTGTAGGTGTTCTCGAAAAAAGCGTTGTTCATGATGTTGATGGCGATCAGGGCCGGCGCAATGAACGCCGTATAGGAAACCTCCGCGCCCTGATCCCGGATCCTGCCCACCAGGGCGCTCAGTCCGTACCCGAAGGCCAGCAGGTAGAACAGGGGCTCCAGAAGGGGAGCGAGAAAGCCGATTTTCCAGTTCTGCCGGTAGACCGTCCAGTTCCGAAGCCAGACATGGAAAACGCCCCTCATTCCCGCAGCCCCCGTCCCGTCAGTTTCAGGAAAACGTCCTCCAGCGACGCCATTCGCATGATGCACCCTTCCCGGCAATAGGTGCCGCGGATCTCATGGTACAGTTCATCATGGTCGTTTCCGTAGATGATCAGACGGTGTCCCAGGTCCTCGTGGTGCAGACCGTGCGACTGAACGAACTGTCGAAGCGTGGGTCCGGGGTCGGACACTTCGATGATGTCATGCCCCACATAATCCCGTACCAGATCCGCCGGCCGGCCCTCGACAAGGATGCGTCCATGGTCCATGATCATGAGACGGTCGCAGAGCCGGGAAGCCTCCTCCATGTAATGCGTGGTCAACAAGAGCGTCATGCCCCTCGCCTTCAGTTCGTCGAGACGCTCCCACACCTGGTGGCGGGACTGGGGATCGAGTCCCGTCGTCGGCTCGTCGAGGATGAGCAGGTCCGGGGCATTGATCAAGGCGCGGGCCAGGACGAGGCGGCGCATCATCCCTCCGGACAGTTCGACGACCCTGGATTCTTTCCGGTGATCCAGGGCCATAAACGCCAAGAGCGTCATGGCTTTTTCAGCGGCTGCCCGACGGGGAATGCGAAAGTAGCGGGCGAATACGATCAGGTTCTCCAGAACGGTCAGGTCCGTATCCAGGTTGTTTTCCTGCTGGCATACGCCGATCCGGGCCTTGATCGCGCGCATGTCACGGCCGATATCCAGGCCGAAAACAGTCAGCCGGCCTCCCGTCATGGGGGAAAATCCGTAAATCATCCGGATGGTCGTTGTCTTTCCCGCCCCGTTCGGTCCAAGGATGCCGTAGCATTCAGCCGGCGCCACATGAAATGAGACATCCTCCACGGCGGTCAGCGCGCCGAATACTTTTCGCAGATGCTCCGCCTGGACAATCATGAACCCGCCTGAACCGGGCGATTCTGCTCGCCCCTGACATAGGCCGACGCCTGCATTCCGGCCAGATATCCAGTAGAAAAGGCGGCCTGCAGGTTGTAACCTCCGGTATCGGCGTCGATATCCATCACCTCGCCACAGCAGAAAAGTCCTTCAACCAGACGCGAAGCCATGGTGCGCGGATCGATTTCATCCAGCGAGACGCCTCCGGCCGTCACGATGGCGGCCGCCAGGGGCAGGGGGCCCCGAATGTTGAAGCGAAGGGACTTCAACGTGCGAACGATCCTTTCCCGTTCCGCCGCATTGATCTGATGCGCCGGCTTCTCCTCGCGAATGCCCGTCATGCCGACAAACGGGACGATCATCTTCCGGGGGAGAAAGCCTTCCAGGATGCGCCCGTATCTTCTTCGGCCGTGGCGGTCCAAATCACGCTGAACCCGCTTTCGCAGCTGCTCCATGTCCAGAGCCGGTTTGAGGTCAATGGCCACGCTCACCGGCCCCTCGGCAAGGGCGTCCACCACCGCCAGGCTCATGAGGAGCGTGACGGGTCCGCCGATACCGAAATGGGTGATCATCATCTCGCCCTTGCGGCTTTCGATCACGGGCGGCCTCGCCTTCCCGCCCTGGATTCCTCGACCGGCCTCCTCCCCCGGGACCCATCTGTCGTCGATATCATGCGACGGGCACCGAAAGGCGGTCAGGCGGATGTTGCGCAGGCTGACGCCCTGCATCGACCGGGCCCGGTTCGTTTCTTCGACGACCAGGGGAACCAGGGACGGGCGAACGGCAACGATGGTATGCCCGAGTTTCCGGAGCATTTCATACCCTTCTCCCGAAGAACCCGTTTCCGGGTAGGTCGCACCGCCGGTCGCCAGGATGACCGCCCGTCCGGGTATCGGGCCTCCGTCCGTGTACACCCCCCCCACCCGTCCGTTCCGGACAATAATCTCCATAACCCGCGTGCGGGCCCTCAGCACGGCGCCATGGTCGGCTGCATATTGTCGCAGGGCTCCGACGACATCGCCGGACCGGTCGGAGACGGGAAATATCCGGCCGCCGCGCTCGATCTTGGTTTCGACACCGTACCGTTGCAGAAGCGCCAGCAGATCGTCGCGAAAGAAGGCCCGAAAGGCCCGGTAAAGAAAGCGGCCGTTCCGGCCGTACATGCCGATAAAATCCTTCAGCGGCTTTTGATTGGTCAGATTGCAGCGTGTCTTTCCGCTGATCAGGATTTTCCGCCCCGGCGCATCCATTTTTTCCAGCAGCAGCACCGGCGAGCCGCTTTCGGCCGCCCTTCCTGCAGCTATCATGCCGCCGGCGCCGGCGCCGACGACCAGCACGGTGCCGGGATCTTCCGCTGCCGTTCGGCTTCCAGTCATGGAATCATCCAATGTATCGGCCCGCTCAAGGCGCTGCCGCCATAGGGATTGCGCTATTTCTCGGCGAACCGGAAAGGATTGAAGTCCGTTCGGTTGTCGTAGTGATCCTCCTGTTCGGCGTTCTTGAGAAAGCCGACGACCTTGTAGGTGACCGGCGTCATGAAGACTTCGATGCCGACTTTGAAAATATAATTGGCCACGATCAGGCTTGCCGCCAGTGATGCGGGGAAAACACCGAAAAAAGTCGCCGTCAGAATGAAAACAACCGTATCGACGCCTTCCCCGACCAGGGTGCTGCCGACCGTCCGCGTCCAGAGCCACTTTCCCGCCGTCAGGACTTTCATCCGGGCCAGGACAAAGGAGTTCGAAAATTCGCCCAGCCAGTATCCCATCAGGCTTGCCGCAACGATGCCGCCGGAGGTCATTCCCTGAAATACGGCATGATAGGCGCCCTGTCCCGCCGTCTTCTCCCAAGTCGCATCGCCCGGAAGAGCCTCAACGACGTAAAAAGCCAAGCTGGTCAGAGCGAGACAGACGAAACCTGCCCAGATTACCCGGCGCGATTTTCGGTACCCATAGACTTCCGTCAGGATATCACCGAAAACATAGCTGACCGGAAAGAGCAGCGTCCCCGCATCAAAGACAAGCGGCATGCCGAACAGCGAAACGCCCCCGTCGACGATCTTTGCCGACGAAAGGATGTTGCTGATGATCAGGACCACGACAAAAGAAACCATGATCAGGTCGTAATAGCGATAGTCTTTTACGCTCATCGAATTGTCCGACTGTGATTTCCGGCTTTCAGGCCCCGTGCAGAACGATCTTCCGGATAGCGTCCCAGTCCACGTCGTTATCCAGGCAATCGTACCGACGTGTCAGGACAACCTGGGGAACGACTTTCCTCCGCCTTAGATCGACGCCCTTCAGGGTGATCCGGGTCGAACGGATCTGCTTTCCGATTTCAAAGCCGCATGTCGCGCCTGCCGCCGCCTTCAGTCTCTTCCTTTCCGCAAGCCTCTTCGTGAAGCCGGAGCTGGGCGTGATATAAAACTGCAGACCCCGCTCGTCGCAGAGGGCCTTGATCTCGCCGCATCGGCAGAGTTTGCATTGGACGCAGAGGATCCCGTTCTCTTTCGAGAACTTCGCCGGGCATTTCGAATGAATCAGGCAGTGAGGCAGGAGAATCGCCCGTTCCTTGACGGGAACCCGGTTGAAATCATGCCGGAATGATTCGTTGGCCGTTTTGATGAAATCAGCGTAAACGCCGGTTGGCTCCCCGGAAAGCCTGAAGGGGAGGGAAAAAAGAGACAGTATCAACCTGATTTTTTTTACTGTGTTTTCCATAAACGAGGCGCGGAGTCGCCGCCTGTTTTGAGAGGCTTCAAAACCATGGCGATGGCGGAAATGTATCGGAAAAGAAGAACACCTGTCAAGACAATAACGGGAACTGTATGCCGAAGCACGTGTTCCGCCCTTGTCGGGATTCACTTTGACAAACGCGGCCGTCGTGTATTAGGCTGTCTCGCATGCAGGATAGCCGCAGCCCGTTCAAAGGCAGCGGCGAGCCATGCCGGATGGGTGAAGGTTTTGGATATCGACCGAACGGTTTTCATCGTCAATCCGCACGCCGGCCACGGCTCCACCGGGCGGGAGTGGCACCGGATCGAGCGCGAGGCAAGGCGGCTTCTCGGTTCTTTCGAAACGTGCATGACCGCCGGTCCCGGTGACGCGACGCAGATCGCGAAGCATCATCTTCTGAAAGGATGTGCGCGGATCGTATGCGTCGGCGGAGACGGAACCCTCAACGAAGTCGTGAACGGCTTCATGGATGAAACCGGGCCCGTCCGCCCCGATGTCCTGTTGGGATTCATTCCGAATGGAACCGGCTGCGATATCGCCCGGACCCCTCCCCTGGATCGAAATCTGGGAAAATCGCTGGAGATCCTTCACAAGGGCAATGTCCGCAAAATCGATCTGGGGAGGCTTCATTTTCAGGATCATGGAGGACGGCGGGCGGTCCGTTATTTTCACAACATCGCCAGCTTCGGCCTCGGGGGAGAGGTTGTCGAGCGGGTCAACAGAACGAGCAAGCGGTTCGGCCCGTTCCTTTCCTTTATCTGGGCGACGGTCATTTCGATCTTCTCCTACGGCAGGAAACGCATTCGTCTTCACGTGGACGGCGATTTCGAGATGGACGTCACGATCTGGAACGTGGCCGTGGCCAACGGCCAATACCATGGAGGCGGCATGTGCGTCGCCCCCGACGCGGTGATCGATGACGGTTTTTTTCACGTGACCGTGATCGGCGATATGACCCTGCCCCAAGTTTTCCTGAACCTTCCCAAGCTCTACAACGGCAGGATCAAGACAATCGGGCAGGTATTCACCCGCACCGCATCGCGCGTACTTGCCGAATCGGCGCAACCGGTGCTCCTGGACGTGGACGGGGAGCAACCGGGCCGGTTGCCCGTCACCATTGAAATGGTTCCCGGCGCGATCCAGATGATCACCCGCCCGTAAGGAAGCGCCATAGAGGGAGCTAACGGTACGACAGCCCCACGGGGATGATGCATAATTCCCCATCCTGTGGGGAGCGATGCCTCATTTTCATTTAGCCGCACGGGAAATCCGCCGGCCTCGCCATGAATATTCATATCGTAATACCGAATACTTATTCATTCTTGCCCGGTGATCATTCCGATGGTATGCGGATTGCTTGATGATTTTCTTCATCCCGTGGAATGAGGCACGGGAAAATTGAATGGAGGCAGAAAGATGAGACGATGGATGCTCATTGCGGCAGGATTGGTTTTCCTTCTTTTTGCTTGGGCATTTGCGGCCGATCCGCCCGTTTCAAAAGCGTCGGCGGCGTCCCGGACGGATAAAATCACCAAGATGAGGGCTCCCGGAACCATTCTGGAGATCTCCGATACCGCACTGAAAATCGAAAGAAAGATCAGGGACAAAGTTGAAACCATGGAATTCGTGCTGGAAAAACCGGTCAAATTCAAGGCGGGCGACCGGGTGCGGGTCAGCTACGTGGAGAAGGATGGGAAAATGATCGCGACCCGGGTTGTCAAGGCGGTCGCCATTCCGGTCAAAAAACCCGCGGCGGCCAATCCGATGCCGGCCCCCGGGGCACCGGCATCCAAATGATTCATTGGCCGTTGCCGTTATTCGAGGGGCATCAAGACCGGGTCTTCATGCCCCTTTTTTCTGGTGCTTTACCGTTCCATTCCCGTTACAATGCGCCTTGCCAACGTGGCCTTTCAAAGGATTTGAATGACCCTCCGAACACGACTGATGATCCTAACCATTCTGGGACTGACCCTGACCATGTCCGTCTGGGGATGGATCCAGCTCCGGGCGCTGGACAGAATCCTGAACGAACAGCAGGTCAAAACCATGACCGGAATGGCCGATACGGTCAGCACCTACTATCAGTTTTTCCCCACCCGCCGCGGCTTGTCCGCCCTCGACAATGCCCTGAAAGACCTCGTCCAGGACGACGCCAATCTCGGACGAATCGACATTTATTCCATCAACCGCTTCGGTGACGTGGACTTCATCGCCGGCGCCGGGCGCATCTCCTACGAATGGCCGGAACCGACAGTAGGCAAAGCCGCCGACATTCTGAAGCCGCAGTACATCAAGCTCAACACCGACGGCGGGGAGGCGCTGGGGCTGCTTTACCCCGAACTGCCCGACAAGCGGGAGAACACGAAGGTCGTGATCGGCGTCATTGTCTTCTCCCAGGCCAACGCGGAAATCCTCACGCGCGCCCAGCGCCTGCTGATCTTCAGCGCCGGGGGCCTGCTGCTGGCCATTCTGCTGATTCTCGCCATCAGCTACCGCTGGCTGATTGCGCGCCCCCTGGGCGTCATCATCCGCACCATTGACGAATTCCAGGCCGGGCAATACGTCCGGCGGATTCCGCTGAAACGGATGGACGAGTGGGGTCAACTGTCCTCCCATTTCAACGAAATGGCAAACGAAATCGAGCAGGTGCTCGCGCACAACCAGGAGCTGAACCGCCGCCTGGAGGAGCGCGTTCAGGAAGCGACGCTCAAGGTCGTGCAGTTGCAGAAGCAGGTGAACCAGCTTCAGCAGCTCACGGCCCTGGGCCACCTGACCGCAACCCTCGCCCATGATCTGGGCACACCGCTGCATTCCATTGCCGGCATGGCCCGGCTGCTTCTGGAGCGCGGCGACTGGCCGCCCGACGTGGGGCGCAAGCTGGAACTGATCGTCCGGCAGACGGAGCGGCTCAACACGGTCATCCAGAACGTGCGTCGCGCGACCCGACCGCCCGAACCGCGTTTCGAGGTCCTGAGGATTCACGACGTCTTCAGCGAGACCGTCCCCCTGGTGGAGCCGCTGACGCAGAAATCGGGCATCACACTCTCCGTCCGGGAAGAACCGGACCTGCCGCCTCTTTACGCAGACCGCCATCGCCTGCAGACCGCGCTTTTCAATCTGGTCCAGAATGCCGTGGAAGCCATGCCGGGGGGCGGCGAGATCGTCC
>CAYWTL010000092.1:0-1362 GCA_964460245.1 uncultured Syntrophaceae bacterium
CGTCGAGGACGACGGGCGCACCGCACTGCGGGCAGGCCTGTTCGATCTTCCAGATTCCCTGATCCATCCTAAACCCATGAAATCATCCGACTGCAATGGATGATAACGGCAAAAAACGGGGCTTCTTTTTGTGTTCCTTGAGTTTGACCCTCGGGTCGCAATCGGCCGGCCTTCCGGGTCCGTGAAAGACAGCCAGGGAGCCATCGACGCACCGATGGATTCGGACCCGGACGCGGATGGCTGCGACAAGCCTTTTACGGGCTTCTATTTGCCTGAGGCGGCGAACGTTTCCAGATCCTTGAAACGGTTCAAACGGGCCATGCTTTTCATAAACGATTCGTAACGGCCTTCCCAGCCGAGCTTTCTCTGTCGCCAAGCCAGAACGCATTTCAGCAGGGGGCGGAAAGCACAGGTCCAGATCGGCACCCACATTCTTCCCTCTCGCCTGGCCCGTTCCGAGGGCTCCCACCAGCCCATGATCTGCTCACGGTGGAGCCAGACCAGATACTGCAATCGCTTGTCCTCCAGGCATTGCGTCTTCACATTGGCCCACATTCCATTGTAGCGCCTGTATTCATGGAGATTGGTCACCAGGCCCTTCTCCAGGAGATGCTGCCGCAGGGCGGTTTTGGGATAGGGGGTCAAGATCTGGCAGTACGCGGTGTCTGCCTCGAGGGATTTCAGGAATTTGTAGTTTTCGACGATATCCGCTTCATCGTCGTCCGGAAAACCGAAAATCAACCCGGCAACGACCATGATGCCGTACTGATGGCAAAGTTGCACGGCTTTGCGCGAGGCGTCGACTATATCGCCCTTGCGGGCCGCCTTCAGATTCCTGCCGGACACGTTTTCAATGCCGAGAAAGATGGATTTCATGCCCGCCAGGGACATCTTGCGGACCATCTCCTCGTTTCTGGACATCGAAATACAGTCGGCCTGCACAATCAGCTTCAGCCCCCTGTAGTTGCCTGCGATGATGGCGTCACAGATTTGGATCGCGCGTTCGGGATCCAGCACCATGTTGTCGTCCGCTACGAAAATCAGACGAGTCCGCCGTTTGTAATAAATGTCGTCGATGTCCGCCATGATGCGGTCCAGCGGATATGCCCGGAAGGTCTGCCCGTACATGTGTTTCATGCTGCAGAACGAACAGGCGCGCGTGCAGCCGCGGGAAGTTTCCATCACCTCGACCCGGGAGAGCATCACGTGGTATCCCGAGGTCAAGCGGCGCTTGTCCCGAATGGGGATTTTAATCCTCGACAGATCCAGCAGTTCTCCCCTGGGATTGTGCACGAACTGTCGGCCGTTTTTGTAGGAAAGGGAGGGAATGTCTTCGAGCCGGCCCCCGTTTTCCAGGGCATT
>CAYWTL010000092.1:1462-9041 GCA_964460245.1 uncultured Syntrophaceae bacterium
ATCTGGCGGCCGCAGGCCGGGCAGAACCGGGAATCCCGGGGGACGGGTCCGCGGCAGTCCGGGCATGGGAACGCTTCCGTTGCCTGCTGCGCCCCGGCCTTGAAGGCATCCGCGAACATGGCCGGCATCATGAATCCCATGCCCATCCCCAGGCCCGCGCCGGCCTCGCCCTGCGCCTGTGAAGCCGTTTCCATGGCCATGGCGGCCTTCATTTTCAGCAGCCGGTTGAGATCGTCGAAGACGCCCAGCCGGCTCTTGTCGTCGATCGCCTTCTGGACCTCCGGCGGTGGCGTGATGGCGTTGATGTAGAGTTCGGCAAGCCCGAGGCCGAACCGGTTGAAATCGTCCTGGAGGCACTTGACCATCTCCGCGGAAAGTTCGTTGTATCGCGCCGGCAGATTGAAGATCGTGTCGATCCGCTCCCCCATGTAGTCGTTGAAGCGGGAGACGATGACCCGGTTCAGGTATTCCTCGATGTCCGCGGTGGTGTAAACGCCCTGCGTGCCCACGAGGCTGTTGATGAACAGGACGGGCTGAAGGATGCGGAGGTTGAAGACGCCGAAGGCCCGAAGGCGGATGAGGCCCAGCTCCGCATCCCGAAAGGCCACGGGATCGCGGGTCCCCCACTTCAGGTTGGGGAACACCTTCATGCTTGTGATGTAGACCTCCGCCCGAAGCGGGCTGGTCATGCCCCAGGGGATGCTCAGCGCCTTGGTCAGGATGGGGATGTTGGCCGTTTTCAGGGTGTGGCGGCCCGGTCCGAGGGCGTCATAGGCCCGGCCGTTGTAGAAGAAGACGGCGGCCTGGCTTTCCCGGACCGTCAATTGGGCGCCGAACTTGATTTCGCCGGATCCCTTTTCGGGGATTCGATGCACCAGCTCTTTTCCGGAATCGTCGAACCATTCGATCACCTCCAGAAAGACGATGTTGTCCGTTCCCACGTTCTTGCCCCCCTTCCATCGCCGGTAGCCGCCTTCTCCATACGCAAGGCGGCCGGAACTGTCAAGCGCAATTCGGGGTTTGATATTTGGCGCGGAATCATGTAAGCCTGCGGCCATGAAAACGGAGTCCGCCGCCTATGCGAGGGTCTATCAGGGCCTGGCCCTGATCGCCGACCCGATCTACCAGTACGATTCCTTTACCGTGCCGGCTGACGATCGCTCGTCGGAAACCACGGAGAAGGACCTGATCGATTCCCCCTGGATGCAGCGGCTGCGGCGGATCGGCCAGCTTCAGAGTGCGCGCTGGGTCTATCCGGCGGCGGAGCACAGCCGCTTCCAGCACTCCCTGGGCACGATGCACATGGCGGGGGAATTCGGCAGGACCCTTTACCCCAGTCTTCGCGAGGTCTGTTCCGACGTCCCTTCGCCGTATTGTGTGGAGGAACTGCTCCGGCTGGCCGGACTGCTTCATGATGTGGGACACGGACCCTACGGCCATTTCTTCGACGATCATTTTCTGGATCAGTACGGGCTGAACCACGAGGTGTTGGGTCAGCACATCATCAACCGGAAACTGGGCGGGATCATCCGGGGCATCCGGCGAAGCCCGTCGGGGCCGTTCGCGAAAGGGGAATGCCTCGAACCCGGCCAGATCGCCTACCTGATCCGGATGCCCGGAACGGGCGAGGAGCCCCAACCCCGATGGCTTCAGCTTCTGAGGCAGCTCTTCTCGGGCATTTACACGGTGGACAATCTGGACTACGTCCAGCGGGATGCCTACATGACCGGATTTTCGCTGGACCTGGTGGACATCACGCGACTTCGGTTTTACAGCTTTTTCACGCAGGACGGCCTGACGCTGCACCAGGCGGGTATTTCGGCGCTCAGCCGCTTTCTGAACGCCCGGCTGAACCTCTATGCCAACGTCTACTTCCACCGGACCACCCGGGCCCTCGATCTTCACCTGCAGGAGATCTTCCGCGTCACACTGGATATCCTGTTTCCCGGGAACCCCGTCCGAAGACTCGATGATTACCTTCACTGCGACGAATGGCGCCTCTTCCATGAAGTCAGCGGCTGGCGACGGGATCCGGATCCGCAAAAAAGGAAGCTGGGCCGGGAGTGGGAGAAACTTCATCACCGCCAGATCAAGTGGAAAATGTCCTTCACAACGGAGATTTCCATCGACCAGCTCCAGAAAGGGACCCATTTTTCCACGGCCGGCGATTACGAACGGCGGATCCGGCAGCACCTGCCCGACAGCCTGCGGAAGATCGCCCTGCGGGTGGATCTGGCCACCCAGGACCCCCGTCCCATCAACCCCATGACCGAAACGGAAAAGCGGATCAATATTTTCAATCCGGCAACCGGCCGGACATCGCCGGAGCCGCTTCAGGACATCTACCGTTTCATCCCGGCCCGCGTCGTGCATTTCCGGGCCTTTTCGCTCAACCACCAACACGACGAGGCGATCTCCCGGGCGGCCGAGCGGACGCTCGACAGCCGGGAAGGGACCATGAGAACCAATCTATGATTCCCCCCCCGGACACGACGGACATTACCCTCTTCGTCCGGACTTCCGGCGAAGACATCGTCCGATGGAACCGTCTGCGCATCGTCGAGGCGCTGATCCGGGAAACCGGCGTGGACACCGATACGGCGGAAATGATCAGCCGGGACGTGGAAAAGCAGATCGTCGCATCGGGGATCAGTCTGCTGACGACGCCCCTGATCCGGGAGCTGGTGGACGCGAAGCTCATCGAGCGGGGCCTGGAACATGACCGGCGCATGCATGCGCTGCTGGGATTTCCCCTCTACGACGTGCGCCAGCTCATCTTCCTGCAGAACAAGGAGAGCGCCAACGTTCCCCACGGACCGGAGGGAACGAACCTGGTGCTGGCCGAAGGCATCAAGCGGGAATACGCTCTTCACGACGTTTTCTCCCGGGAAGTCGGCGACGCCCACATCATGGGCGATATTCACATCCATGCCCTTGGCCACATCGACCGGGTATACGGCTCCTGCCAGTCCCCCGAATACATCAAGAAGTACGGTCTCAACCTGCCCCACTCGCTGACCGTTGCCGGCCCGGCCCGTCACGCGGAGGTCGTCCTGGCGCACCTGGTCCGTTTCGGCGCCATGTTGCAGGGTCACTGCGCCGGAACCATCGGCTGGCAGAGCGTCAATTATTCACTTGCCCCTTATCTGTCCGGACGGTCGGAGCGGGATATCCGGCAATTCGCCCAGATGCTGATCTACGAGTTCTCGCAGCTCACGTCCGCCCGGGGCGGGCAGTCCATGTTCACGGACATTCACCTGCACTGGGATGTTCCGGCGGCCCTCGAAAACGTGCCCGCGATCGGCCCCGGCGGGGAGCAGACCGGCCGGACCTACGGGGACTACGCGACGGAGGCCCGCCAGTTCGCCGTCTCTCTCTTCGAGGTGTTCGGGGAAGGGGATGCCACCGGAAAGCCTTTCATCTTTCCGCGGCCGCTGGTCCATCTGACGAAAAGATTTTTTCATACCGCCGGGCGGGATGCCTTCCTCGACCTTCTCTGCCGGGTGGCGGTCGAAAAGGGAAGCCCCTGCTTCGTTTTTGACCGCGGCGAGGCGGCGGCATCGACGACGGGCAGTCATGCGGGCGGCCCGGATGCGGGTGCGCCATGGAAAAGGAGAAAGATTGCCGTCCAGAACGTCACCCTGAATCTGCCCCGGCTCGGCTACAAGGCGCAGGGCGACGACCGCCGGCTGTTTCAGCTCCTGTCCGCACTCGTGGATCTGGCGGCGCACGCCCATGTTCAGAAGAAGGACTTCATGGAGAAGCTTCTGTCCCACGGAGATCAGGGGCCGCTGTCCATGCTGACGACCAGCGGGGACGGGTCCCCGTATCTCAAGATGTCCCGCGCCGTCTACCTCGTGGGCATGGTGGGCCTGAACGAACTGGTCCGTATTCACAGGGGGCGGGAAATGCACGAATCGGAAGACGCGCTGGCCTTCGGGCTGCGGGTCGTCGAGCACATGAGCGCGGAAATTGCCCGTCTGTCCGAAGCGCACGGTCTCCGGTTTGCGCTGGAGCAGACGCCGGCCGAAACCACCGCTTACCGTTTTGCACGCCTGGATCTCCGGTATTTTTCGCCCGAGGCGGGTCACTACATCCGCGGCGATCTGGCCCGGGGCGAGATTTACTACACCAATTCCACGCATCTGAGCGTGTCGGCCGACGTGACGGCGTTCAACCGCGCTCGCCTGGAAGGCCGCTTTCACCCCCTGATCGGCGCCAATGTCGTCACCCATCTCTCGCTGGGCGACCAGCGGCCCCGTCCGGAAGACGTGGCCGGCTTCATCGCGCGGGTTTTCCGCGAGACCGGGAATCGCCAGGTGATCCTGTCGCCGGAATTCACGAGCTGTTCCGCCTGCCGAAGGACCGCGAACGGGCTTCATCGGAGCTGCCTGTTCTGCGGAGCCCAAGAGGTCGAGGGCATTGCCAGAATCACCCAGTATTTCAGCCGCATCGCGGGCTGGAACAAGGGGAAACTGGCCGAATTGAGAGACCGCAACCGGCGGAGCGCCTTTTCCCCTTGAAATTCTTCAGGCTTGTCTCGATCCACCGATGAATTAATCGGGCCTTACCCTTGACATACCCCCCGTCGATCCATATATTAGCGCCGATTCGGGATGGAATAAAAAGGTTAAAATGCGAGTGGAAGCGGCACGATGCACGATTACGTGGTAAAGGTATTCAAGGAAAGCAACCAGATCAAGGATGTTTTCCTCAACGAGAATCTGGGCAAGATCGTGCAGGTCGTGGACGTGATCACGGCGACATTGAAAGCGGGAAACAAGATCCTGCTTTTTGGCAACGGGGGGTCAGCCGCGGATGCGCAGCACATTGCCGGCGAGTTCGTCAACCGGTTTCTGATCGAAAGGCCGCCGCTGCCGGCCATTGCCCTGACGACCGACACATCCGTGATCACGAGCATCGGAAATGATTATCAATTTTCGGATATCTTCAGCAAGCAGATCAGGGCCATCGGGCAGGCGGGGGACATCGCTTGGGGAATGAGCACCAGCGGCATGTCGCCGAATGTGGTTCGTGCCTTTGAAGCCGCGAAGAAGATCGGGATGACGACCATCGGCTTTACCGGAAAAGATGGCGGCGATGTCGCAAAAATGGTCGATTATCTGCTGCATGTCTCATCGGGCAGCACGCCGCGGATTCAGGAAGTTCACATTACCGCCAGCCACATCATCTGCGAACTTGTGGATGTAAAGCTGTTTCAGCGGCCCGACGCGCGGTGAATCTCGAGGTCCGTAAAGCGGACAGGCCGGTGATCGGAAAGGAAAATAGCGGACGAGACATGGTTAAGAAGGCGAAAAGGGAAAAGACCGGGGAAGCGATGGAAGGTGTGCAACCCGCCGTGAAGGAGCAGGCCGTTGACGGCGTGGAACGGTTCGAGGAATTGATGCAGAAGCTTCAGGAAAAGGAAAAGGAAGCCGCTCAGAATTACGACCGGTATCTGCGGGCCGCGGCCGACCTTGAAAACTACCGAAAGCGGGCCGCTCGCGAGAAGGCCGATTGTCTGAAATACGGCCAGGAAAACCTGATCCGGGACATCCTGCCGATGATCGACAGCTTGGGAAGGGCGATGGAACACGCCTGCAGCTCGAATGATTTCGAGGCATTCCGGGAGGGCCTGAAGCTCGTCCAGAACCAGCTCACCTGCTGCCTGGAGAAACACGGGGTCGAGGCGATCGAGGCGGCCGGAAAGAATTTTGATCCGAATTTCCACGAGGCGATGCTCCAGGTGGAAAGTACGGAACACAAGGACAACGAGGTCGTGGAAGAACTCGAGAAAGGTTACCTGCTGAACGGCAGGCTTCTCAGACCGGCCAAGGTTTCCGTCTGTCGCTGCCCCGTTGAACCGGATGCGGCTTTGAAGATGAACGAAGATGCCAGAAGTGGATAAAGAAGAAGGAGGATAAATTCAAATGGGCAAGATTATAGGGATTGATTTGGGAACGACAAATTCGTGTGTCGCCATCATGGAAGGTGGAGATCCCGTTGTCATAGCCAATCAGGAGGGGAACCGCACGACACCCTCCATGGTTGCATTCACGGACAGTGGCGAGCGGCTGGTCGGCCAGGTTGCCAAACGGCAGGCCATTACGAATTCGGAGAACACCGTCTATGCCATCAAGAGGATGATCGGAAGGAAGTACGGCTCCCGTGAAGTCCAGTATGACAAGACCGTCAGCCCCTTCAAGATTACGGAAGCGCCCAACGGGGATGCACAGGTGACGGTTCGGGGAAGAAATTACAGCCCCGCGGAAATTTCGTCGATGATCCTCGTGAAGATGAAGCAGACCGCCGAAGATTATCTGGGCGAAAAAGTCACGGACGCGGTCATCACCGTGCCGGCCTACTTCAACGACTCTCAGCGGCAGGCCACCAAGGACGCCGGCAAGATCTCCGGCCTGAACGTGCTCCGGATCATCAACGAACCGACGGCGGCCGCCCTGGCTTACGGCCTGGACAAGAAGAAGGACGAGAAGATCGCCGTCTTCGACCTGGGCGGCGGAACGTTCGACATTTCGATCCTGGAGCTGGGCGAGGGCGTTTTCGAGGTCAAATCGACCAACGGCGACACCCATCTGGGCGGCGAGGACTTCGACCAGCGGCTCATCGAGTTTCTGGCCACGGAATTCAAGAAGGACCAGGGCATCGACATCCGGAGCGACAAGATGGCCCTGCAGCGCCTCAAGGAGGCGGCGGAAAAGGCCAAGATGGAGCTGTCCACGGCCATGGAGACGGACGTCAACCTGCCCTTCATCACGGCGGATGCCGGCGGTCCCAAGCATATGAACATCAAGCTGACCCGGGCCAAGCTGGAGGCGCTCGTGGAAGATCTGATCGACAAGGTCGAAGGCCCCTGCCGCACGGCCTTGAAGGACGCCAACCTCACGCCGGCGCAGATCGATGAGGTCATCCTCGTCGGCGGGATGACCCGCATGCCGCGGGTCCAGCAGAAGGTCAAGGAGATCTTCGGGAAGGAGCCCCACAAGGGCGTCAATCCCGATGAAGTCGTGGCGGTCGGGGCCGCGATACAGGCCGGCGTCCTGGCCGGGGATGTCAAGGACGTCCTCCTGCTGGATGTAACGCCCCTGTCGCTGGGCATCGAGACGCTGGGCGGCGTGATGACGAAACTGATCGAAAAGAACACGACGATCCCGACGAAGAAAAGCCAGATCTTCTCCACCGCGGCGGACAACCAGCCGGCGGTGAGCATCCATGTGCTGCAGGGCGAGCGTTCCATGGCGGCCGACAACCGGACGCTGGGCCGGTTCGAGCTGGTCGGGATTCCGCCCGCGCCGCGGGGCATGCCCCAGATCGAGGTGACCTTCGACATCGACGCCAACGGGATCGTTCATGTGTCCGCGAAAGACCTCGGGACCGGCAAGGAGCAGAGCATCAAGATCACCGCATCGAGCGGGCTGTCCGATGCGGAGATCGAGAAGCTGGTCCGGGAAGCGGATGCCCATTCCGAAGAGGACAAGCGGAAGCGGGAGCTGATCGAGGCGCGAAACCAGGCCGATGCGATGGCCTACAGCGTCGAGAAGAACATCAAGGAGTTCGGCGA
>CAYWTL010000093.1:0-8916 GCA_964460245.1 uncultured Syntrophaceae bacterium
TCCGACATCCACGGCGCCTTCGCGCAGGTGAAGAAGCTTCTCTCCCTGACCGATGCCCAGGCCTACATCATCGCCGGCGACCTGATCGATCGGCCTTTCTACACGGAAGAGATGTCGGCCCGGTACCGGGCGCTGCAGACGTACTTTTCGGGCATCTACAACCGCATGGGGGGGGCGGACCATGCGGACATGGACGATTTTATCGAAGACCTGTCGAAACGGACGGACCTGTCCGTCGATATTCAGGAGCGGGCAAGGGAGTACCGGGACGCAACCGTCCGGGCGCGGCGGGTCCTCCAGCAAAAGTACAAAGTCCTGGAGAGCATCCTGTTCCTGAAAGGCGCCTCCCAGATCTTCTGCCTGCCCGGAAACTACGACATGGACCTGCAGTACACCTCCCTCCATGGCAGAGACCTTCACCGCCACTGGCATCATGTGGCGGAATGGAGGATCGCGGGCTACGGAGGGGCGGACGTGGCTACTCCGGGAATTCCCCAGCGCTATGCCGTGCCCTACAATGCCGACCGGGGAGCGAGCGAGATGACCCGTTTCTTCGCGGAGACGCGTCCGGACATCATCGTCACCCACAAGCCCGCCCAGGGAGTCCATGATCACGTCGCTCCCATGGGGGAAAGCGGCTCTCCGGAACTGCGAAGATTCTGCGAAGAGTACCGGGTCCCCCTTTGCCTCACCGGGCACATCCACGACCAGTGGGGATTCGAAGAAATCGACGGCACGATTTACCTGAATCCATCGAACTTCGGAACCATAACCCAGCCGGGGGGCGAGGTGGCGGAAGGGGGGTTTTTCTACAGCATCGAAACCCACGGCCGGCAGATTGTCCGGATCAGTCTGGGCAAACTGGTCCGGGACCGGGTTCATGACGTCGTGGCGTACAGCCTTCGAAAAAAACGCTGGGACAAGCACGTGCTGGACCCGGAGCGCTTCGGCGCCCTGATCCGGGGAAAGTGCCACGACCGCAAGGAGGCCTCGGGAAAATGGATTCCCGGGGACATGCTGAAGCGGGAAATGCAATGGTTCTTCCCGTGCGGAGGAACGGATGGAATAGTGGGGGCGGCCGCTGAGACGATCCAACGGGTTTTGCTCGAGGCAGAGGAAAAAAGCGGCGCAACCGTGGCGGCGGATCTTCTGGAGGGAGAAGAAAGGCCTGCCTCCCGTCTGAATCTGATTCTCTACATCCGGGGCGGCGGCTTGAACCCGGAGAAGCCGGGCATGCAAGCGGAAGGAAGCCATGTCGGGCCCCGGGGAATACGGGACGAGGTTCGGGACGGTCTCGCGGCCTTCCCGCAGATCCGCATCGCGGACTGGATCGATCTCGACCGGGTTCTCCGAAGCCTGCAACGAAGGGATTACGAGTGCGACGTCACCCAGCGTTTCGCGGCATACCGGGCGATCGGCCTCCCGCTGAGAGGAGGCGATGCGGCCCTCGTGGAAGAAAAACTCGATGCGGACCGCCCCTTCCGGGGCGAGATCGAAGGGACCGGCTGGTCTTACCTGGAAATATTCCGAAACCTCGCCTGCCGTGTGGAAACCATTCAGATCTTCGATGCCCGTTTGCGGGAGTTGGGCATCACGGCCCCCGAGGCTTTCAAACGGAGGATCGCGGAGGTGCTCCATGGCATTGACCAAACGCAGGATCGGCAAGCTGATTGAACTGGGCGATCTCCTGTGCGTCTCCTTCAACCTGGAAGAGGCGTGCCGCGTGATCTCCCGGGAAATGCCGCAGCTCTTTCCCGCCGGCGCATATTACCGGTGCGATGCCGGCGGAAACCTTCTCGAAGCCGCGGCATCATGGGGCGAGGCGCCGGGAAAAACCCTTTTTTCAGCGGAAGACTGTTATGCCGTCCGCAGGAACCGTCCGCACCTCGTGGCCGGATCGAATACGGGGCTCCCCTGCCCCCACGCTTCAGGAGAAAAAGACAGCCGGGCGTCGATCTGCGTCCCCATGAACGTCTATGGCGAACGCCTCGGCCTCATCCACATGCGGTTTCCCTTTCCGGCCGGGGGGAATGTCTCCCTGTCCGCGCGGGAGCTGGGCGCAAACGAACAGCTTGCCCTTCTGGCAGCCCGGCAGATCGGCCTTTCCCTGAGGAATATCCAGCTTCGGGAACAGTTGAGCAGCCAGTCCCTGATGGATCCGCTGACGGGGCTGATCAACCGGCGCTACCTCGAAGAAGTCCTGTCGCGGGAACTGAAGCAGGCCCAGCGGGAGGCAAGGCCGGTGGGGGTCGTGTTCATGGACATCGACCGCCTCGGGCAGATCAACCAGACCTACGGCATCGAGGCGGGCGAAGGGATCATCAAGGATCTGGGGCGCTTCCTCGGCAAGCAGATCGGCGGAAACGAAATGGCCTGCCGCTGGGGCGCGGATGAGTTCGTTCTCATCCTGCCCGGCGCATCGCTGACCGCCGCCCGCAGGCGCGCCGAGAACCTCCGGGAGATGTTGAAGGACCATGCGACCCGCGACGACCACAAGCAGATGCGGCGCGTCACCCTTTCCATCGGCGTGGCCGCCATGCCCGACCACGGCGAAACGGCCGGGGACCTTCTCCAGTCCGCCAAGGCTGCCGTGAAGGAAGCCAAAAAGGAGGGGCGCGACCGCGTCCGCATCGCCGATTGAGGGATGTCTTCAGAGGAGGAGGCCGACTGCTCCGATCAGGTCAGGAGTCGCTTCACCAGGTTTACGATCGGCTCCGTGAACAGCAGCACGAGCAGGGCGTAGAGCACCAAGACCACCGCCAGCTCCGTTGCACTGATCCGGCGGTATCTTCTCCGAATGAGCAGGATCACCACGATCCCTGCGATGAAGGCAATCAGATGCAGAAGAGAAAGTCCGCTCATGTTCACGCCCCTTTCGTCGGGAATGAAGTTCAAACCAGGTGATGGCTGCGCCGACCGTCTCACTCTGCTTCAGCCGCTCTTCAATCCGGTCCACCGGAAAACAAACCAGGCGCACGATTCGCTCAAAGCCGGCTGAAATCTTCCTGTAACAAAAGCTTGAATCCTTTTTTCGACAGAACGCTGCGCGCGTAATCGATGTTGTCGATCCGCAATACGATCACGGCATTTTCCGAGAGCTTGTTCATGAAGGTATACAGATAGTCGACATTCAGTCGCTCCTCGGCGAGCACCCGCAAGGCCTTCGCCAAACCGCCCGGCTCGTCGGCGACTTCAACGGCCAGCACCTCGACAACCTGCATGCTGTATCCCTTTTCATCCAGCAGGGCAGCCGCTGCCGCGGGATCGGGTACGATCATTCGGACAACTCCGAAATCCCTCGATTCGGCGATGGAGAGGGCCCGGATGTTGATGCCGCGCTCACCCAGGAGCGCAGTCAGTTCCGCCAGAACACCCGGACGGTTTTCCAAAAAAACGGATATTTGCATCAGTTTCATCGGGATGCCTTTTCAAGGTCCTTTTTCAATCTTTCGAACGATGGAAAGACGCAACCAGAATGCCCAGGGCAATGGATGCCAGTCTCGCCACGGGAGGATCTGAACGGGAGCTGATGAGGATCGGGACCCGGGCGCCGACAATCACATGCGCCAGGTGTTTCCCTCCATAGTAGACCAGGGATTTTCCGAAGATGTTGCCCGCTTCCAGATCCGGCATGATGAGGATGTCGGCGGCGCCCGCGACCGGCGATTCGACCTTTTTGATTTTTGCCGCCTCCAGGGAAACGGCGTTGTCCAGCGCAAAGGGGCCGTCAACGATGCAGTCCGGTATGTCGCCGTAGGAACAGATTTTTGAGAGGGCGAGGGCATCCACGGTGGACCGCACTTCCGGCTGCACCTTCTCCACACCCGACAGAATGGCGACTTTGGGAATCTTTATGCCCAGGGCATGGGCGACGGCGACGGCATTGCGGATGATGCTGATTTTCTGCTTCAGGTCCGGCGCCACGTTGACGCCGCCGTCGGAAGCGATCGTTATGCGCTTTTTCCCCTCGCGGACGTCTTCGAAGATGAAAACGTCGCTCAGCAAACTTCCCGTCCGCAGGCTCTGCGTGCCGCGCAATGCCGCCGCAAGAAGGCTGTTTGTGGAGACATTGCCCTTCAGAAGGAGATCCGCTTCTCCGGAAGCGGCGAGCGCGATGCCGTGCTCCGCCGCACGGTCGATATCCTTCTCGTGATGGAATTCAAAGGATGACGAAGAGATCCCGAGGCCTTTCAAAAGGTCTTCGATCAGACTCCGGTGGCCGATCAGCAACCCTTTGGCCAGTCCCTTATCACGGGCCTCGCCGATTGCAAGAAGCGAAGAGGGTTCGTGTGGCGCAATAACAGCCACCCGCTTCGGCCCGATAGCGGCCGTCTTTCGAATCAGTGTCCTGAAATCTCGTATCATTCGATCTTGACGTCGCGGTCGGCAATGACTGGAGCGAAGTCGGGAGAACCGGCCTCTCACGATATGCGGCTTCTTCCCCGATCCTCATTTTGCCGCCCGGTTCTTCGGCGGCAGCCGTATATCCTAAGGATTCATGATCTGACCGGAGGCCCCTGCCCGCGTTCTTGCCGAGGCAAGAGTTCCTTGTCTTTTGGAAACGCTATTTCTTTTTGCCGACGAAAGCAAGCATCTTCTCCTTCCGCTCCTCCGTGGCGAAGCAGAGGCCGAAACAGTCGATCTCGAACAGGGCAGCCGACTCCAGATCCATGTCCGCGCCCTTGTTGATGGCCGACTTGATCAGCATGAGCGCCGGAGCGCTCTTCGAGGCGATCTTTTTTGCCAACTCGATCGTCTTCTCCATCAGGGAATCGGACGGATAGATCTCGTTGATCAGGCCGAGGGCGAGCGCCTCGCCGGCGCCGATCATGTCGCCGGTGAAGCAGAGCTGCTTGGCCTTCGTGATGCCGATCAGCCGGGACAGGCGCTGCGTTCCGGCGCTGCCGGGCATGATCCCGATGTTGATTTCCGGCTGCCCGAAACGGGCCTTCTCCGAAGCCGTCCTCAGGTCGCAGGACATGGCATATTCGAGCCCGCCGCCGAGGCAGAGGCCCTGTATGGCGGCAATCACCGGCTTTTTGAGGTTCCAGATTCGGTCCGTGACGCGCTTGGCGGCCAGGGCATACTCACGGGCTCCCATCGCATCCTTGTTCACCATTTCCTTGATGTCGCCCCCGGCTATGAAGGCCTTCTCCCCGGAACCCGTCAGGATAACCACCCGAACCTCCGGGTCCGCCTCCGCGCGGTCCAGCAGTTCGATCAGTTTGAGGTTGACCGCGGTATTGAGCGCATTGAGCGCTTCCGGACGGTTGACCGTCAGGAAAGCGATGGACTCCGTCTTTGCGTAAAGAACAACATCCGCATGGATCATCTCTTCTTCACTCCTTGTTCCATCCAAGTTGGATTTTTGGATCAATCGGTACCGGGTGCAAGCGAGTGGATAAGGAGGGGAGAGCCACGCGCTTGCGTGCCCGGTAACTCGATATCAGTCTGTGAAATCCTGCCGTTTCTTCTTCTCTGTTGACCGGGGGGCATCCATGGATCAGTCAACGACACGGAAGCATTCGATGTCCCGAATGTTCCCCTTGCGCTCCTTTGCCCACACGGGCTCCACCCGCGCACCGACCTTGACCTTGCTCTCGTCCTCTAGAGCGATGTAATGCTGCAGCAGGGTGTCGGCGCCGTCCAGACGGATGAAACCGTACCCGTAGGGGACCGGTTTCTGATGCCCGGTCTCCGGATCGATGAAGGCGAAGCGCAGGATGGTGAACGTGCCGATCACGCCCTTCGGGCCGACCTCGACCCAGTCGTTCATTTCGGCAAAGCACCTTCCGCAGACGCCCCGCGGCGGCACATAGACCTTGCCGCATTTGGGGCACTTCAGTCCCATGAAGCGCTTGTGGTCGCGGGTCTCCGTGAAAAACTTGCTGCCGTGCATTCCCACAGCATATTTAAAGGGCTGTGCCGCCTCACCGGATTCGACTATCAACTGTTCCTTTTCAGCCATGATCTCACCTCTCAATTCGGTTTTTTCTTGCCGTGAAGGAGCATGTTGGTCCACATGCACCCCCCGAAGCCGGTGCTGACGGCAAACTCGACATCCGGAACCTGCCGCCCTTCCGCCCTGCCCATCACCTGCATCGCCGCCTCGGCGCAGCGGATCAGACCGGTGGCGCCGATGGGGTTGCAGGCGATCACGCCCCCGGAGGGATTGATCGGGAGATCCCCGCCCATGTCGGTGTGGCCGTCCCACACATACTGCGGCGCCTCTCCGTGGCCGACGATCCCCATGTCCTCGATCCAGATGAGCCCGGCAAACGAATAGGGCTGATACATCTCAATCACATTCACCTGCTTTCGCGGCTCCTTGATTCCCGCCTTCTTGAAGATTTCCCGGGCGCATTGCTCCATGCTGGTCAGCCGTCCCCAATCGACATCGCCCAGGTAGGAATAGGTGTTGTGCGCAGAAGTCCCCCAGATCCAGTCCGGCGTCCGGCAGATCTTCTCCGCGCTGTCCTCGCTGGCCATGATGACCGCGCAGGCTCCGTCCGACCGGGGACAGACATCGAGGAGGTGAATCGGATCGGCCAGCATCGGAGAGGCCAGCACGTCTTCCAGCGTCACTTCCTTCCGGAGCTGGGCATGGGGATTGTTCATCGCATGCTTCCGGTCCCGCACCGAAACGCGGGCGCCGTCCCTGTCGGTGGCGCCGTAGCGGGCCATGTACGCCTGCGCCTCGACGGCCAGCCCGGAGATGGCCCCGGCAAACACCTGGCGGTCCCAGATGGGGTCGAAAGCCGTCGTGATCGCGCCGGTCGTGTCGGACTCGGAGTTCTTTTCCCAACCGATGATCAGCACCTTGTCGAACATGCCGCTTCCGACCATGTGGTAGCCGCCGATGGCCAGGGACGCTCCGGTCGTGCCGCCGGTGGTGATTTTGAGGACCGGCTTCATTGCGCCGCCGGAGCCGTCTACGCTCCAGCAGTCCACATAGTTGATCCCCTCGAAATGATCCATGTTCCCGATGAGAACGGCGTCGATATCCTTCATCTTCAAGCCGGCGTCGGCCAGAGCGCGCTGCACCGCTTCGTTGATGAGTTCCTGACCGTTTACATCCGGGCGATGACTCTTGTGGAAGGTCTGCCCCGTTCCGACAATTGCTACTCGCTTCGCCATATCGCTGTCCCTCCTACTTTTCCTTGTCCAGAACCCAGACACAATGTGACTGACCGCAAAGGCCATTGACGCCGTGGGCAAGACCGGTTTTGGCTCTCCCCACCTGATGCCCGCCGGCATCGCCGCGAAGTTGCAGAACGATCTCGGCAATGCGGTAAAGGCCCGCCGCAATCACGGGATGACCCGCCAGGAGCCCGCCGGACGGATTTACGGGCATCCGCCCGTCCAGATTGAATTCACCCGCCTTGAGGAGTTCGGCCGCCTTCCCGTACTCGGCCAGCCCCATCTCCTCGAGCCAGAGCAGTTCCTGGTAGGTAAAGGCATCGTAGAGCTCGACGACATCGATCTCCTTCCTCGGATCCCTGATCCCGGCCATGTCGTAGGCTTTTTTTGCAGCCACGGAAAGGGCTTTGCTCCGCGCCAGATCGCGATCCCCGAAAAAGAAGCTGTCCGTGCAGAAGGACAGGCCCCGAATCCACACGGGTTTCTGCCTGAACTTCGCGGCCACCGTTTCGTGGGCGATGATCACGGCGCAGCAACCGTCGGAAACGGGCGAGCAATCCAGCTTGTGCAACGGGTCCGCGATCATCTCGGAGGCAAGGACATCTTCGACGGTGATGTTCATCGGAAGCTGGGCCATGGGGTTCTGAAGTGCGTTTCCGTGGTTTTTCACGGAAACCAGCGCCATCTCCTCCGGCTTCAGCCCGGTCCGGTGCATGTAGGCATTGGCCTGCATCGCGCAGGCCGTGATCATGTCCATTCCCAGTTCCCGTTCGTAAATGGGGTCGAAGGATGCGTTGGTGATCAGGCTGGAGACGCATTGCGACCCCTTGGAATGGCCCGTGACCAGGGTCGTCTTGTAGGAGCCCGACAGCGCCCGCGCATTGGCGTAAAAGGCGCCGTACGTCCCGTCGCCCTCGACACAGGAAATATTTTTGCTGTATGCGCCGCTCACGTCTCCGACGGCCATGAGGGAGATCGTGCGCCCGTCCCAGAAATCGCTGGATGTGGTCACGACATTGTCGATGTCGTCGATGGACATTCCCGCATCGTCCAGTGCACGGTTCACGGCCTCCCAGGCCATGTCGGCAAAGGTTTCCCCCCTCTTTTCCGCTTCGATCTTCGTCATTCCGACGCCGATAATCGCTGTTCTGTCCATGTTTCCTCCCTACCTGACAGGCTTGAAATGTGAGATGTCCCGGATGCCGCCCGTTCGCGACTCGGCAAATACCGCCTTGACCCGCATGCCGATGACCAATTCTTCCGGCCGCACTTCATCCAGGTAGTGAAGCAGGGCGGTGTCGGCCCCGTCCAGCCTGATGAGTCCCCAGATCACGGGCGTCTTCCGGTCCGCCGGTATCGATTCCAGCCGGCGCCGGGCGACACTGTAGGAAACCAGCGTCCCCTCGCCGGACAGGTTCACCCACTGCGTGTTTTCCGCGAAGCAGGATGGGCAAACCTTGCGCGGCGGCATAAACACCTTCCGGCAATTCCCGCAGCGTGTGGCAATGATCTTCCGTTCGTCCCTCAGGCTGATGAAGAACCTGCCGGCCGTATTGCCCGCCCACCAGCTGTAGGGCACGCTGATCTTGCTGTCGTGAACCATGGGTTCAATTCCCTTGAAGATCTCTGACATTCCTTTTGCCTCCTCCCCTTAATTATGGTTTCTGCTGCCTGCATGACAGGCTGCCTGCATGACAGGTTTTGGCGCGATTCCCGGCTGTCGGCTATGCCGCCTTGAATTTGTCCAGGCTGTCCCCGGCGATGAAAGCGCGCTGC
>CAYWTL010000094.1:0-8143 GCA_964460245.1 uncultured Syntrophaceae bacterium
TGGGGCGCTGCGGCGAAGCTTCCCGATCCCTGGGGACCCGCCGCCTGGAAGAAATGAGGCGTTGAACGCGGCCGGCGGGGGAATTCAAAATTCCCCCGCCGGTTTTGCATGGAAGCGGCCGTGGCCGTCGGGCCGGCGCATTTTCAACCTGCCTCCGGAAACAAAGGGCTTCCCTCGCGATTGCGTCGCATGTTATAAGGGAAGCGTGACCGGCCGGGTTGCCGGGTCTGAAGAAAACCGGCAAGGCGCCGGCGCTGCGGGGCGGGACAAAACAAGAGAAAGGAGTCGGCTCATGGTGAAGGATTCGAGAGATCAGCGGAAGAAGAAGGTGGTCGAAGTTCTCAACAAGGCCCGTTCCATGGAACTTCACGCGATCCACCAGTACATGAACCAGCACTACAATCTGGACGACATGGACTACGGCGATCTGGCCGCGAAAATCAAGCTGATCGCGATCGACGAGATGCGTCACGCGGAGATGTTCGCGGAACGGATCAAGGAGCTCGGCGGGGAGCCGACGACGGATCTCGCCGCCAAAGTGGAAAAGGGGCAGAAGCTGGAGGCGGTATTCCCCTTCGACGCGGGCCTGGAAGACGGCACCATGGACGTGTACAACCGGTTCATCCTGGTGTGCCGGGAGAGCGGGGACAGCACGAGCATGAAACTCTTCGAGACCATCGTCGACGAGGAGCAGGCCCATTACAACTATTTCGACAACGTGAACGAGCACATTCAAAAGCTCGGGCCCGCCTATCTCGCCCAGATTGCCGGAACGCCTGCGGACACCGGACCGCCTTCCAAGGGATTCGTTTCGGGACAGACGGCCTGAGCCCCTCGGTCGATTTCGAGAGGAAGGCTCTGAGGGGGCGGGTTTGGGGGCCGCGCGCGGACCCGACGGTGCTGGAAGCCTCCTTCAGAGAGCGCGCGGAGGAACAGGGATTGGTCCACACGAACACGAACACGGCCGACAAGGTCGGTTTTATCTGCAACTGCTGCAAGTGCTGCTGCATTATTCTGAGGGGCCGGACGGAACTCAATCTTGCCCACGCCTTTTCGTCGAGCGGTTTTCGGGCTGAAGTGAAGACGGATGCCTGAATCGGCTGCGGCCTCCGCGTGACGGCCTGTCCCGTGGAAGCCATCGCCCTGATCCGCCCGGCCGACGCGCCGAAGATTCCGGCCACCCATCAGGAGATGCTCGGGAAAATCCTGGACGAAAAGGGAAAGCTTCGGAAGTTCACGAAGCTCATGAAGTCCTGAGGGATCCGGCCCGCTTTCGCCGGGGCCGGCCGCACCGGCCGGGACCGAATTCCACGCGTGTCCGCCTTTGGTTCCGCTGCTCAAGCGGGAGAAGGAGGCGCCGCAACGCCGCAGGCGCGGAAAGCGGCCGGGGTTAGGCGGACCTCAGGCCCAAAATGGCCCGGGCCTCCGCCGGCGAGGCGATCGGACGGCCGTAGGCCTCGATGATCCGCACGACCCGCTCCACCAGTTCCGCGTTGGTTTTCGCCATCACGCCCCGGTCCAGGTAGATGTTGTCCTCCATGCCCACTCGAATATGCCCCCCCATGATCAGGGCCATCATGGCCATCGGAAGGTAGCCGCGGCCGATGCCGATGGCGGACCAGGTGGCGCCGTCCGGCAGGTGTTCGTGCAGGTGCAGCAGGGACTTGGGCGTGGCCGGTGCGCCCCAGGGGGTCCCCAGGACGAACTGGAAGTGCAGCGGGTCGCCCAGCTTTCCCTCGGCGCGCATCCGCAGCGCCGTGACGAGCATGCCCAGATCGAAAACCTCGATTTCGGGCTTGACGCCGGCCTCCCGCATCATTCGGGCCGCCTCGTCGAGGAAGGCCGGATCGTTGATGAAGACGCCCCCGCCCAGGTTGATCGAGCCGGCGTCGAAGGAGGCTAGTTCCGGGCGAAGGGCGAGCGGTCGAAGGCGCTCCGCGACGGGCAGGTTCCGGCCGGGGATGCCGCTGGTGGTCAGGCTGAGGATCAGGTCGGTTTCCGCCCGCAGGGCCTCCGCCACCTGCCGGAAGCGGTCGAGGTCCTGGGAGCCCAGGCCGGTTTCCGGGTCCCGGACGTGGATGTGAACGATCGACGCGCCGGCCCGCCAGGCCTCGATGGACGACCGAATGATTTCTTCGGGGGTGATCGGGATGTAGGGCGCCGTGTCGCGCTGCATGCGGCTGCCCGTAATGGCGGCGGTGATGATGACCCGGTTCATTTTCCGCTCCCGTTCCGTCGTCCCGATGCGGCGAATGGCGTCAACCGGCCAATTCCCCGCTGACTTCGGCGACGGCCTCGTCCAGGATGGCGATCATTTCGTCGATCTGTCCTTCCGTGATGGTAAAGGGGGGCGCCAGCAGGCTGTGGTCGCCTTGAATGCCGTCGGCCCCGCCGCCTCCGGGATAGGTGATGAGGCCCTTCGCGAAGGCCCGGTTGGCGACCCGGACGTTCACCTTGAGCCCGGCGTCGAAGGGTTCCCCCGTTTCGCGGTTCCGGACGAACTCCACGCCGGCGAAGAGTCCCAGCCCCCGGATGTCGCCGACGATGGGGTGCCGGTAGAGCGCCTTGAGCTTTTCCAGCAGGCATTCCCCCATGCGGGCGCAGCGGCGGATCAGGTCGTGGGCGGCGATGTAGTCGAGCACCGCCAGGGCCGTGGCGCAGGACAGGGGATTCTGGCTGTAGGTGTGGCCGTGGACGAAGGCCCCGTTGCCCTTCCGGATGGTGTCGTGGATGTTCTCGTTGGTCACGACACAGAACACCGGGGCGTAGCCGGAAGCCAGGCCCTTTGCGCAGCAGATCATGTCCGGGACCACCCCCCAGTGGTCGAGGGCGAAGTTCCGGCCCGTCCGGCCGATGCCCGTCATGACCTCGTCGGCGATCAGCAGGACGTCGTAGCGGTCGCAGATTTCGCGGATCCGCTGAAAGTAGCCGTCCTTCGGGACCAGCGCTCCGGCCGTGGCGCCCACCACCGGTTCGGCCATGAAGGCGGATACGGAATCGGGGCCCTCGTAGCGGATCGTCTTTTCCAGGTCGTCGGCGCACTCGATCGCGCAATTGCGCGGCTTCAGTCCGAAGGGGCAGCGGTAGCAGTAGCAGGGGACGATGTGGGGGGTGTGCCGGATCAGGGGCTGGTAGTACTTCCGGCGGCCCGTGTGGCCGCTCAGGGCCAGCGCCCCGAGGGTGTTCCCGTGGTAGCTGGTCCACCGGGAGATCACCTTGTATTTCGACGGCCGTCCCCGGTCCACCTGGTACTGCCGGGCCAGTTTGACGGCGGTTTCCACCGCCTCGGAGCCGCCGGAAAGGAAGTAGACGCGGGTCAGCGGCGGCGGGGACAGGGCAACGATCCGGTCCGCCAGCTCGACGGCCGCCTCGCTGGTGAAATGGGTGCCGTGGGTGAAGGCGATTTCCGACGCCTGCCGGAAGATCGCCTCCCGGACTTCGGCGACGTTGTGCCCGATGGATACGACCACGGCCCCGCCGGAGCCGTCGATGTAGCGCTTGCCCGCCGTGTCGTAGATGTAAATCCCATCGCCCCGTTCGACGGTCGGATAGAACTTCGTGGGGTTCCGGTAGAAAATATGGTCGTTGTTGGATTCCGGCATGGTGCGCATCAGCCGCCGAACAGTTTCTTTTTCATCGCGGCGATCATGTCCACATGCTTCCGCTCTTCAGCGATGATCTTGTCCACGGTGGCATGCTCGTTCGCCGGGACCAGCCTCTTGATCTCGTGGTAGTACAGGATGGAATCCATCTCGCGCTGCAGGGCGAAATCGAGCGCCGATTTCGTGTCCTTGACCTTCGTCAGCTCCTGGTCGAGGGCGTCCTTTTTGAAGATGATGGCGTTGTCGACGTAATTGTGCAGGTAGGCGGCGTACTCGCCCTCGTAACCCTCGGGCGGGGCGGCCTTGTCCATGGCCGCGAAGATCTTCTCGAAGGTTTTTTTGTGGATCACCTCCGCGTCGGCCAGCCTCCCGAAAAGCTTCTTCGTGTCCTCGTCTTTGGCGAGCTGCACGGCGAAGCGGTAGAAATTCTCGCCGTTCTCCTCGATGCGGATGGCGAATTCGACAATGTCACTCGCTTGAAACACACTCATCATGAACCTCCTTCACCGAAATGGCGTCATTTTTGTCCGATGCCGCATTCCTACCGGAATTCCGGCGTCATTGGAAGTAAAATAATCACTGCGGGCCTTCCGTCAACCGCTCAAAGCCACTTTTTCCGCCTGAAGAGGATCAGCATGGCGGCCGCGATGGCGATGGTGACGATCCAGAACAGGGGGTACCCCCAGGTCCATTCCAGTTCGGGGAAATGCCTGAAGTTCATCCCGTACACGCCGGCCAGGAAGGTCATGGGCATGAAGATCGTGGCGATGATGGTGAGCACCTTCATCACCTGGTTCATCCGGTTGCTGAGGCCGGAGAGGTAGATGTCGATCATGCCGGAGAGCATGTCCCGATAGGTCTCCACCGTGTCCAGCGCCTGGATGGCGTGGTCGTAGACATCCCTCAGATAGATGCGCGTCGCGGCCTGAATCCGCGGGGATTCGCAGCGCTCCAGCGCGGCGACGGTCTCCCGAAGCGGCCAGACCGACTTGCGAAGATCGATCAGATCCCCTTTCAGCCGCCGGATCTCCTGCAGCGTTCTCTCCGTGGGCTTTCCGAGCAGCGCCTCATCCTCGCGCTCGATCCTCTCGCCGAACGTTTCCAGGACGTTGAAATAGGAATCCACGATCAGGTCGATGATCGAATAGGCCAGATAATCGGGGCCCGCCTTGCGTAGCCGGCCCTTGCCCGTGCGGATGCGCTCCCGCAGGGGATGGAAAAGGCCGTCCTCCTTTTCGCGGAAGGAGATGACGTAGCCGGGGCCCAGAATGACGCTGACCTGCTCCGATGCGATCTCGCCGTTCCGGTCGGCGGTTGCGCAGAATTTCTTCAGGACGATGAAGAGGTAATCGCCCAGATCCTCCATCTTGGGTCGCTGGTCCGTGTTGAGGATGTCCTCCAGGACCAGGGGATGGAGTCCGAAAACATCCCCGAGCTGCTCGAACAGCGCGGTGTCGTGGATGCCGTCGATTTGAATCCAGGACACCGTCGGCCGGTTCCGGTAAGCGGCCAGCTCCCGGACGTTCCGGACGCTTTTCTCCTCCAGGTTTTCCTCATCGTAATCGATCAGCGTGACCTTCGCCGTCTCGGCCAGCTTTTCCCCGATGTGGACGAGGGTGCCGGGCGGCAGCCCCGTTTTCCCGGACCTGATTTTCCGACGTCTGCGCATCATTTCGAATCCGAAGCCGCTTTTTCAAGGCTCATGCCGCCGCGGCGAAGGGACGGCAAGCGAATCTTCGCCTCTCCGCTCAGGGCCGCCCGCCCCCCCGGGGCGATTTCTTCAGCCGAATGCTCACCGTGACCGTGGGGGTTTTCCCGCCCGCGAACTGGACCTCCGGCGGCGCCGTGAGCCGGGCCGTCAGGGACGACGACGCGGCGACTTTTTTCAGGTCGATCGGCTCGGTCCGGATCCGCAGGCCGTTTTCGCGGAGCCTGGCGGGGATCAGCACGCGGACCGTCGCGGGCGAAACGCTGATTTTCTGCACGGCCAGGCCGGCCGGGGGCCTGCCCTCCGTCACGACGACGACGGGCAGCGAGACGGCGGTCAGCCGGGAAACCGTGATGCCGATCCGGGACGGGGAGATTCCCGCCACGGTCAGGTTGGAGGGCTTCCGCACCATTTCCCGGGTGACGGCGATTTCGTTCAGCCCTTCCCGGACCCTTGACAGGTCCAGGGAGACCTTCAAGCCGTCGGCGTTGAGAAGCTGAAAGGCCTGCGGCGGCCCCGCGAGCACGATTTTGACTTCGGTGACTTTCGGGTCTTCGATGACCCAGTCGGTCGCGATATTGGCGTACTCCACCGGGATCGTGAAATCCCGCCGCACCGACTCCTTCTGGAAGCCGAAGGCGACCCAGAGCACGCAGGCCAGCGCCAGGGCGACGATCTTTTCGCGGGAATTTTCCCTCAGCCAGCGGATGACCGGCCGGCCCTCCCTTTTCGGCGTCATCTGGGCGTAGAAGGATTCCAGCTCGACCCGGAGCGCCGCCTCGCCCGCGATCTCCTGGAGCCGCTCGTGCCGGGCGATGCGGATGGTTCCCCGCTCCTCGGAAACCACGATGCACAGGGCGTCGCACCGCTCCGACAGACCCAGCGCCGCCGTGTGGCGAAGCCCCGGCGAACCGAACTGGCCGGCATTCGTGGACAGGGGCAGGTGGCAGCCGAACTGCGCCACACGGTCCCCGTCGATCACCACGGCGCCGTCGTGGCCGGCGGAGTGGGGGTCGAAAATGCTTTCCAGCAGGGGCTGGCTCAGGATGCCGTTCAGCAGCGTGCCGCCGTTGAGGTGACGGTCCAGCGGGTCGCGCCCCTTGACGACGATCAGGGCGCCGATGCGGTTCCGGGCCAGGTTGGAAACGGTCCGGGCGATGGTTTCGGCATCCCGCGGTGCCGGCCGCTCGTCGAAGAACGACTTGGGGAAGCGTCCCCACAGGGCGAGCCGCTCGAAGAAGCGGCGGAGGTCCTCCTGAAAGATGACGACCAGCACGAAGAGGAGGATGGCGAAGAATCCCTGCAGGACGACGGTGGTCAGATAGAGCTGGAAGTAGCGCGCCGCGATGTAAACGGCGCCGAGCAGCGCGATGCCGACGAAGACGAACCGCGAGGCCCTTTCCCTGAACCAGATCAGGAGCGCGGACATCATGATCCAGATGACCAGAATGTCGAAGACGTCCTGGACCCGGATGCTGCCGAGGATTGCGGAAATGCTTTCGATCATGGAAGATCCCGAAGATTCGCCCTGCCGGGGCGTTCCGCCGCGGCGCCGGCCGTCGCGCGGCAAGGCCAATATCGGTTTCCGGCCGCCGTTTGTCAATAGAATAATGGCGTCGCGGACGGATCCGGCGCCGGGGTGGGGCCTCTTACCCCTTTTCGTTTTGTCTTTTTCGCCGAAATCGTGTATCGTTCCCCGGCGCGATGCTCTCTTCGGGAGAGCGGCGCGAAGAATTGCGGATGGGTTGATTCGAGGGGAAGAGATGGACGGCAGCGAGCTGGACCGGAGCGTCGGCGACGTCGCGGCGATGATCGTCGCGGCCGAAAGGATCGTGGTCTTCACAGGCGCCGGCGTCAGCACGGAATCGGGCATCTCCGACTTCCGCAGCCCCGGGGGGATCTGGAGCCGGTTTGACCCGGAGGATTTCACCATCGAACGGTTTCTGTACAGCCCGGAGACCCGGAAAAAGCAGTGGCGCATCCTGCTGGAAGGCGGCCTGTTCGTCGATGCGCAGCCCAACCGGGCGCATCTGGCCATCGCCGAACTGGAGCGGATGGGAAAGCTCGCCTGTGTCATCACGCAGAATGTGGACAATCTCCATCAGAAGGCCGGCAACGATCCGAAGAAGGTCTACGAACTCCACGGCAACATGAACCGGCTCCGGTGCCTCGACTGCCACGAGGTTTACCGCCTGGAGGCCATCCTCGCCCGACCTCGCCCGACCGACGATGCCCCGGTATGCGAGCGCTGCCGGGGCATCCTGAAGCCGGATGTCGTCTTCTTTGGCGAGTCGCTGCCGCCCGCGACGCTTCAGCAGGCGACCCATCATGCCTGCAACTGCGACCTCCTGATCGTCGTCGGTTCCTCGCTGGTGGTTTATCCGGCCGCCTACATGCCCGTCTATGCCAAGAGCGCCGGGGCCCGGCTCGTGATCATCAACCGGGATCCCACCCCCTACGACGGCAACGCCGACCGGGTGATCCGCCATTCGGCCGGGGAGATCCTGTCGCGGATCGTGGAGCGGGTCCGAAACGCGCCCGCGTCGCGGTGATCCCGATGTGCCTCATCCTCCTGGCATACCGGACGCACCCGCAATACCCGCTTGTCCTGGCGGCGAACCGGGACGAGTTTTACGACCGGCCGTCGGCGCCGGCCGCATTCTGGGAGGACCGGCCCGATGTGCTGGCCGGCCGGGATCTGAAGGAGGGCGGAACCTGGCTGGGTATCACAAAAAAGGGCCGGTTCGCCGCCCTGACCAATTACCGGGACCCGCAGTCCGTCCGCCCGGACGCCCCCTCGCGGGGATGGCTGGTGCGGAATTTCCTCTGCGGA
>CAYWTL010000095.1:0-7897 GCA_964460245.1 uncultured Syntrophaceae bacterium
GCAACATTTGTGCGGGTTCCCAAAGGAGAGTTCCCCAAAAAGTGTTAAAGATCAGTATTACGCTTGCGGGAGACCGGCGTCAAGGGCATGGCCGATAAAAGGCGGATCGTCCGGTCTGCCGTGAATATGGCGGATGGCTGAAAGGCGGTCCGGCCCTCTCGACGGATGGTCCGCTTCCGCCTTCACCGGTCCAGCCGTCTCAGGCCCGCACGACGGGCGGACCGGGTCGCGCCGGAGTACTCCTCGGCGGTGATCCGGCGGTTGATGAACAGGTCACCGGGGGCGTGGCCGCAGGGACGGTACTGGTCCATGACGTTCACGTAAGTGTCCGCCGATATCGATTCGGCAAGAAACGACATCACGGATTCGGTCCCCGCGATGGCGTTTGGCATGACAAGGTGACGCACCAGCAGTCCCCGGACGGCGATCCCGGATTCATCGAGAATCAGGTCCCCCACCTGGCGGTGCATTTCCAGGACGGCGGCCATGGCCCGTTCCCGGTAATCCCGGGTCCGGCAGAACCGTTCGGACCATGCATTGTCCCAGAACTTGAAATCGGGCATATAGATATCGATGACGCCGTCCAGGAGCTTCAGGGTTGCAACCTCCTCATACCCCCCGCAGTTGTACACCAGGGGAATTTTCAGCCCCTGATCAACGGCAAGACACAGCGCCTGGAGAATCTGGGGGACGACGTGCGTGGGGGTGACGAAATTGACGTTGTGACACCCCTGCCGCATGAGCCGGATCATCATCGCCGCCAGGAGGGAGGGGTCCGTTTCTTCCCCTTCCCCCCGGCGGCTGATCTCGAAGTTCTGGCAGAAGGAGCAGAGGAGGCTGCAGGAGCTGAAGAAGATCGTTCCGGAGCCGAAACGGCCGACCAGAGGACCTTCTTCGCCGAAGTGGGCATGGCAGGCGGCCACCCGGGCTTTTGCTCCGGTGCGGCAGACGCCGGTTTCCGCGGATTGGCGATTCACACGGCAACGGCGGGGGCACAGACAACAGTCTTTCAGCAGCTCGACGGCCTGACGGGCCCGCGCCGGCAGCAGGTCTTCACGGTGCA
The DNA here is from genome assembly GCA_964460245.1 of uncultured Syntrophaceae bacterium. Lineage (GTDB taxonomy): Bacteria > Desulfobacterota > Syntrophia > Syntrophales > Fen-1087 > JAXDBM01. The sequence goes on from CAYWTL010000095.1 coordinate 1,064, forward strand.
GCCGGATGTACGAGGGCTCATGCATTGCCGCCTGCTTCTTCTTTCGGCTTCGGACGCCGGTCCAGAAAGGCATGCATCGCTTCTTCTTGCAGCATCGCTGCGGCGCCTCTGTATTTCGGGGAATGGTGAAACAGGGAAATTCTCTTGACCCCGGCGATGTTTGCCAGAGTTCCGGCCTGGCGTGCGGTCAGGTGATGCTTCTTTGCCGCGATGTCCCGGTCCTCATGGCGGAATGTCGCTTCGATGAACAGATGGTCCGAACCGCGGACGAGGGCAGAGATCCGGCGCATGTTTTCGTGGCTGCAGATCGCGTCCGTGACGTAGCTGATGCTCAGCCCCGGCGTGATCCGGACGGCCTCCTTCAAGCGGCCGAGCGGCAGCCATTTTTCGCGGCCCGGGTCCTGTCTGGACCAGACGCGGACGGGAGCCTCGTCGTCGTCGCCGTTCAGGATGTGCTCCTTCAGGTCCATCAGCCATGCGCCGACGGGCAGTCCCTGTTCCAGGAGTGCGCTTTTCATGATGTTGATTCGCCGCTTCTCCTCAAAGCGGAAGGCGAGACAGGGGATCATGTGATCCAGAAATGCGCCCCGGACGGTGAAGAATTTTGTGTCGAGCAGCATGCCCTCAAAAGGACGTCGCGCTTCAAGGCATTCGGGTTGGAAAGCGTTGCGGCAGCCGAAGCGAACCGTGCTCTGTTGCTCCGGGTGGACTTCCGTGACCACGACGGCAAAGTCATGGCTGTAGTTCTCAACCAGGTTCCAGGTGTACGCCCGGATCTTGTGCTCGATCTGTCCGGTGAAACCGGGCGGACCGAAAACGCGCAATTGCTTGTCCCGCCCCAGGCAGAGCCGCAGCAGATGATCGAAGCCGATGAAGTGATCCATATGCGTATGGGAGACGAAAATGGCATGCACCTTGAGCAGCTTGCGCGCGGGCAGGGCATGCACGTCTCCCAGATCGAAGAGAACGGAATCCCGGCGGTACCTGCATTCCACGTAGACGCCGGGATCGCCGAAGGGGTCATTGATCAGTGAGGCGCTGTACATGCTCGGTCCCTTCTTTTGCGGCTTCGAAGGCCGGATCGCCGGGGAGGCCGGGCTGGCAGCGCGGGCAGAAATAGGTTCCCCTGCCGCCGAGGACGGCCCGTTGAATGGTTTCGCCGCAGCACGGGCAGGCGTGGCCCGCCCGCCCGTAAACCGTCAGATGGCGCTGATAAGTTCCCTTTCTTCCGTGCAGGTCATGCCAGTCGGAAACCGATGTCCCCCGGCAGGCCGCGGCCTTGTGGAGGATGCGGGAGCCGGCCCCGGCCACCCGCCGCCATTCCTGCGCCGACAAGCCGCACGACGGGCGCCAGGGGCTGACGGAGGCCCGGTGCAGGATTTCACAGGCATAGATATTTCCGATGCCGGCGATGGTCTTCTGATCCAGGAGGAAGGCTTTGACCGGCAGCGTCCTGCCTCGGGCCGCATCCCGCAGCGATGGGGCGGCGAACTGCTGCAGGGGATCCGGAACGAACGCCTCGGGGTCCGGCCCGCGTTGAAAGCGAAGAGTCGCGAACCGCCGCGGGTCAATGCAGATCAGGCGGCCCTTCGCAAAGGAAAGCTGAAATCGTGCGTGCGCCGGGGTTTCCTCATCATGTCGCTGCCACAAAAGGCGGCCGGACATTCGAAGGTGCAGGCTGAGCGTGCGGCCGTCGTCCAGACCGATATCAACGCGCTTGCCGCGGCGCTTCACGGAATAAACGCAGCGCCCGTTCGGTTTTTCCAGACCGTCCAGCTTCGTGTCCAGAATCAGAAGATCCAGAATTTCCGCATTCAGAATCGTTTTCTTCAGCTGACGGCAGAGGGTTTCCACTTCCGGAAGTTCGGGCATCGCGCAATTTTCATCCTTTCTGTCGTCCCGAAATTCTAGACTGCTGGAGGATGCTGTCAAGAGGAAATAAAAAATGACATAAAAAAGTAAAAATATTTTCAAAAATACAAAAAAAATATTGACACTCGAAAATAAACAGTTTAATGCGGTAAACATCAAAGTTGCGGGAATCGATGGTTAAATTTGGGCATCCCGCGCTTTCGACGACCGCTCTTGCGAGGCATTGTCCGGAAAGGGTTTTGAAGCGAAAAAAATCGTATGGAGAGGCGTCAACCCCTCTCGATTTCGATATTCGGAGGCTGACAGGATGGAGAATGAAACCCTTTTCGCGGAGGAGGCAGAGCCTCCAGGCGGTCTGACAGGGGTTCTCGATTTAAAACAGCAAACCGGTTGCCTGCTTCCGGCAGGCGATCTTCAACCTCCCTCCCCGGGGGTCCGGCTGGTTGTTCCCCGCGCAAAACGCGGCATTCCCGAACATCCCCGCATCTCTGACTTTCGAAAAAAGTTTTTTCCGAACGCGACGGACGAGGAATGGGGGGACTGGCACTGGCAGATCCGCAACCGGATTCGGGACCTCCAGACGCTCTCCCGGATTCTTCGGCTCTCAGAGAACGAGCACAACGCCATGCTCGCCCATACCGGCGCCCTGCCCGTTTCCATCACGCCCTACTATGCAAGCCTGCTGGATGAGAACGACGCAAGGCATCCCCTGCGGCGTGCCGTTGTTCCCGTGATCGATGAATGTTTCCGCAGCGAGGGAGAAACGGAGGACCCGCTCGCGGAAGAACAGGACAGCCCCGTGGCCGGAATCATTCACCGCTATCCGGACCGTGTCCTGTTTCTCGTGACCGAATTCTGCTCCACCTTCTGCCGCTACTGCACACGCTCGCGTCTGGTGGGCAACCGCGGGGAGGATCCGTTTCAGCTGGATCAGTGGGAAAAGGCGATCGCCTATATTTCGGAAAACGGCCAGATTCGGGATGTCCTGCTGTCCGGGGGCGACCCGCTGACCCTGTCCGACAAAAAGCTGTCGTGGCTGCTGTCCCGCCTGCGAAAAATACCCCACGTGGAGCTTCTGCGCATCGGCACCAAGGCGCCGGTGGTCATGCCCCAGCGCATCACTCCCGAACTGGTCCGCCTGCTGAAACGCTACCACCCCCTTTGGGTCAGCATCCACGTCACCCATCCCTACGAACTGAGCCCCGAGATGTCGCTGGCCTGCGGCCGCCTGGCCGATGCGGGCATTCCGCTGGGAAGCCAGACCGTCCTGCTTTCGGGAATCAACGATGACCTGCAGACCATGAAAGAACTTGTGCAAGGGCTCCTCCGGATTCGGGTCAAGCCCTACTATCTTTACCAGTGTGATCCGATACCCGGATCTTCCCATTTCCGGACACCTGTGCTGAAGGGGCTTGAAATCATGGAGGGCCTGCGGGGGCACACGACCGGCTATGCCGTCCCGACCTATGTCATCGACGCCCCCGGCGGGGGCGGGAAAATTCCGCTGCTTCCCCGGTATGCGCTCGGATATGAAGGGGAGGACCTGATCCTGAGAAACTATCAGGGCCGTCTGTACCGATATCCGGATCACAGAGCGGTGCACAGGGAAGTCCATTAAAAGGAAGGGTTTTGAAGATCGGTCTCACCTATGATCTCCGCGACGACTATCTGGCCGAGGGCTACAGCGAAGAGGAAACGGCGGAATTCGACCGCGCCGAAACCATCGATGCGATCGACCGGGCGCTGACGGAACTGGGCTGCCGGACCGACCGCATCGGTCATCTGAAATCGCTGACCGGAAGACTTGCGGCGGGAGACCGCTGGGACTTGGTTTTCAACATCGCCGAGGGTCTGCGCGGCTTCGGCCGCGAGGCTCAGATTCCCGCGCTTCTGGACGCCTACGATATCCCCTACACCTTTTCGGATCCGCTGATCCTCGCACTGACCCTTCACAAAGGAATGACCAAGCACGTTATCCGTGACATGGGCATTCCCACGCCGGATTTCGCCGTCATCGAGTCGGCGGACCGGATTGCCGGGGTTCGCCTGCCCTTCCCACTCTTTGCCAAACCCGTCGCGGAAGGCACCGGCAAGGGGATCACCGCCGCCTCCAGAATTGAAAGCATGCCGGAGCTGACGCGAGTTTGCGGCATGCTGCTGGATGCTTTCCGGCAGCCCGTCCTCGTGGAGACGTTTTTGTCCGGCCGGGAATTCACCGTCGGGATCATCGGCACGGGGCGAGACGCCGTCGCGACCGATATCATGGAGGTCTGCCTGAAAGCGGAGGCCGAACCGGGCGTGTATTCCTACGTCAACAAGGAGAACTGCGAGGATCTGGTCGAGTACCGGCTGGCGGACGATGCCGAGGCGCAGCAGGCCAGGGATACGGCCCTGGCCGCCTGGCGCGGACTGGGCTGCCGCGATGCGGGGCGGATGGACCTTCGCAGCGACCGGTCCGGGAAGCCCAATTTCATGGAGGTCAATCCCCTGGCCGGTTTGCACCCCCACCATTCGGACCTTCCCATCATCTTCAGCCTCATGGGAAAAACCTATCTTCAACTCATCGAGGCGATCATGCGCTCCGCTTTGCAAAGGGTTCGGGCGGGATGAGCGGTCTCGGCGCGATTTTTTCCGTACGGGTGGGATGACCGATGCGGATCGTTGTCTTGCACGGCGAAGTGGCCGAGGGGGCCGCCAGCGATGAGCAGGATGTCCTGGTTCAGGCCGGCCTGGTTTCCCGCGCCCTGGCCGGGCAGGGTCACGATCCGGTGATCGTACCGGTTTCGCTGAATTTCTCGGACCTGGTCAGCCGCCTGAACGCGCTCCGTCCGGATTTCGCCTTCAACCTCGTGGAATCCGTTGCCGGGCAGGGACGGCTGATCCACACGGTCCCCGCCCTTCTCGATTGTCTGAATCTTTCCTACACGGGCGCCGGAACGGAGGCCGTGTTTCTGACCTCCAACAAGCTGCTCGCCAAGCGGATCCTCCACCGGGACGGCCTGGACACGCCGGCGTGGCTGGCCGGCAACGATGCTTTCACGGGAAATTTCACTCCCGGTTTTTACATCGTCAAATCCGTCTGGGAACATGCGTCGATCGGCCTCGACGAGGACGCCGTCATGTCAGCGGAGCGGGCGGCGGACCTGCTTGCGGTCCTGGCGTCCCGCGGAGATGGTCCCGCCGGAACGCGTTTCGCCGAGGCCTTCATTGAAGGGCGGGAATTCAATCTCTCCCTGATTGGCGGCCCGGGAGGCCCGGAGGTGCTCCCCCTCGCTGAAATCCGGTTCGATGATTATCCGCCCGGAAAGGTCCGGGTCGTCGGATACCGCGCCAAGTGGCGCGAAGACTCTTTTGAGTATCGGCACACCCGCCGCTCCTTTGATTTTCCGGATGAAGACGCGCCGCTGCTGAACCGGTTACGGGAAGCAGCCCTGAAATGCTGGCGGCTGTTCAACCTGAAGGGATACGCCCGGGTGGATTTCCGCGTCGATTCGACCGGCAGGCCTTGGATCCTTGAGGTCAACACGAACCCCTGCCTGTCGCCGGACGCCGGTTTCCATGCCGCAGCGGAACGCGCGGGCCTGACGTTCGACCAGGTCGTCCGGAGAATCGTCGCCGACCGGTGACGTCCGAATCGGGGCGAATGCGATGCGGTGCGCGAAAACAGGCCGCAGGAGGTAAACATTGGCATTCGAAATCGTCCATTATCAGCTTTCTTTCACGTCGACCGCAGGAACGGATGTTTTTGACATTACGGAGCGGGTTCGGGAAAAAGTGCTGGAGTCCGGGATCCGGAACGGCCAAGCACTCGCCTTCGTGCCCGGTTCCACGGCCGCCCTGACGACGATCGAATACGAGCGGGGCGCCGTCCGGGATTTGGTGGAAGCGATCGAACGGATCGCCCCGCAAAGTCAAAAATACCGCCACGACGAACGTTGGGGCGACGGAAACGGCTATGCCCACGTGCGGGCCGCCCTGCTCGGACCTTCGCTGACGATTCCCGTCGTCGCCGGACAAATGGCGTTGGGGACCTGGCAACAGATGGTCCTCGTTGATTTCGACAACCGCCCCAGAAAAAGGCGGATTCTGATCCAGGTTTCGGGTGATGGAAACGGCATGGCGAAGGATGGAAACTGATTGCAAGGAGGATGACCATGGTTGAAAAAAAGACGGCGCGGAAGGGAAAGAAAGTGAGAGATTTCAAGATAACCGATCAGAACGGCCAGGATTTCCGGCTGTCGGAATGCCTGGGGAAGCGGGTGCTGCTGTCTTTTCATCCGCTTGCCTGGACGCCGATCTGCGCCCGGCAGATGCAGTCCCTGGAAAAAAACAAAAAGGCCCTGGACAAGCTCAATGCCCTGGCGGTCGGCGTGAGCATCGACAGCGTTCCCAGCAAGGCCGCCTGGTCCAAGGCCCTGAAGATCAGGAACACGAAGCTGCTGGCCGATTTCTGGCCTCATGGGGCGGTTGCCAAATCCCTCGGTATCCTGAGAAAGGAAGGATTTTCCGAACGGGCCAACGTGGTTATCGATGAAAAGGGGAAGATCCTGTTCGCAAAGGTTTACCCGATCCGGCAGCTCCCGGACCTGACGGAGATCCTCAAGGTCCTGAAGGCTTGACCGGCCTCATTTCACGACGGCCATCATTTCGCTGAGCGTCGGATGGGGGATGATCCATCTTCCGATTTCCCTTTTTCCGAGTCCGTTTGCGATGGCCAGACTCATGGCCGGGATCAGCTCGGCAGCGCCGTCGCCCAGGATGGTGGCACCCGCCAGACGGTCCCGGTGGAACAGCGTCTTGACGAAACCGGGACCGGCCAGTTCGGCACGGGCGAGAATATTGGCGGCATAGTCGGATCGGTATACCTCGATGTCCAGACCCTTCCGGCGGGCCTCTTGTTCCGTCATCCCGACACGCGCGACCTGGGGATGGGAATACACGACCGACGGAACGGCCTCCTCC
>CAYWTL010000096.1:0-7789 GCA_964460245.1 uncultured Syntrophaceae bacterium
GAAGGGCTGCCGGGCGCGGGTGCAGCTCAGGTAGTCGAACCGGTATTCCTTCAGGATCTCCAGCGCCCGGTCGTCGATCATCCAGGCCGGCGCCCCGAATGCCGTGGGCGCGCGGCCCGTCAGTTCGTTGAACCCGCGCATCCCCTTTTCGAACCACGCGCGCATCCATTCCTCGGACCGCCCCGGCAGGCCGTCCTGCCAGCGCCGGTGGTCCCAGGCGTGGAACTGGACTTCGTGCCCGCCGTCCATGATTTTCCGGACGGTTTCCGGAAAGGACAGGGCGATCATGGGCGAGGGGAGGAGGGTCCCGTAAAGGGCCGTGCGCAGGCCGTAGAGGCCGGCGGCGTTCGTGCGGATCATCTTTTTCAGGAAGCGGGGATTCCGGATGAGCTGGAGAACCGCAAGGCCGGATGCGTCGGGCCCGATGCTGAGGAAGAAGGCGCCCCGAATGCCGTTGTCTTCCAGGATGTCGAGAAGGCGGGGCACGCCGCGCTTCATCCCCGCGTAAGTGTCCACATCGATTTTCAGGCCCAATACTCTGTCCGCATCAGAGGGCACCCTTGTTCTCCTTCAGGAAAGAGTGTAGCGTCATCCGCAGGGCGTCCTCGAGGCTGACTTTCGGTTCCCAGCCGAGGAGCGTCCGGGCCTTCGTGATGTCCGGCTTCCGCGAGTAGATGTCCTGGTAGCCCTTTCCGTAGTACACGTCGGCGGACGTCTCGACGATCTCCGAGTATTCCCCGTCATGACCATGCTCCGGATGCTCCAGGAAGAGCCGCTTGAGGATGTCGGCCAGTTCCCGCACGGAGCACTCGTTGCGCGGGTTTCCGATGTTGATGATCTCGTTCGTGCAGGCGCCGTTTTCGTTTTCGAGGATCCGCATCAGCGCTTCGATGCCGTCGTCCACGTAGGTGAAGCAACGCTTCTGATGGCCGCCGTCGACCAGCGTGATGGGGCGCCGCATCATCATCTCCGCGATGAACTGGGTGACCACCCGGGAGCTTCCCTCCTTCGCCGCGTAGAGCGAATCCAGCCGGGGGCCGATCCAGTTGAAGGGCCGGAAGAGGGTGAATTCGATGTGGCCCCGCGTACCGTAGGCGTAGATCACGCGGTCCAGGAGCTGCTTGCAGCAGGAGTAAATCCACCGCTCCTTCCGGATCGGCCCGACCACGAGGAAGCTTTCATCCTCCCGGAACGCCTCGTCCCGGCAGTCCCCGTAGACTTCCGACGTGGACGGGAAGACCACCCGCCTGCGGTACTTCACACACTGCTTGATGATGTCGAGGTTCATCTCGAAGTCGAGCTGGTAGACACCGATGGGGTCCTCGACGTACAGCTTGGGCGTGGCGATGGCCACCAGCGGCAGGACGACATCGCATTTCTTGATATGGTACTCGATCCATTCCTTGTTGATCGAGATGTCGCCCTCCAGGAAGTGAAAGCGCGGGTTCTTCGCATCTTCGCCCAGGCGGTCGTCTCCGAGGTCCATACCGTAGATGTCCCAGTCCTTGCTCGCCAGTATGGCATGGGTCAGGTGGTGGCCGATGAACCCGTTGACCCCGAGTATCAATACCTTCATGTCAAGATCATCCCTTTCTTATTCCTGAAAAATTTAAGCATTTGATCGTTTTTCATTCTGGACCCGGCGGTTTCGACGTCGGCCAGCCGAATGCGTCCCGCGCCCGTTCCGATGTAGACGCAACGATTTTCAATCCCGATCCCCCCCGGCGGCAGGCCGGGAAGGCCACCGTTCTCCGGAACGGCCCACCAGACCATGATTTTTCTTCCATCGGGCAGAAAGGCAAACGCCCCCGGGTACGGGTCCGTCACAGCCCGGACGAGGTTGTAGATTTGCACGGCCGGCCGGTTCCAGTCGATCCGCCCATCCTCCGGCCTGCGGCCGCCGAAGTAGCTTCCCTGCGAAAGGTCCTGGGGAATCCGCGGCGCCCGGCCGGCCCGGATCAGGGGCAGGATTTCCGCGAGCAGCTCCCGGGCGGCGTTGCAGAGCTTGCCGTACAGGGACCGGGCCGTGTCGCCAAAGTCGATGTCCACGGACCTCTGGCCGACGATGTCGCCGGCGTCCGGCTTCTCGACCATATGGTGGAGCGTTACCCCCGTCCGCTTCTCGCCGTTCACGAGGACCCAGTTCACCGGGGCCCTTCCCCGGTAGGCGGGCAGCAGCGAGCCGTGCAGGTTGAAGGCTCCACGCGGCGCCGCATCCAGTATCCCGCGGCAGAGCATGCTCCGGTAGTAGAAGGAGAAGATTGCCTCCGGCGCGAACCCGGAGATCCTTGCGACCCACTGCGGCGCGTTGATGCGCTCCGGGCAGAACACCCCGATGTCGTTTCTTTTCGCCCAGGCGCTTACCGAGCCGAACCAGCAGTTCTCCGACGGGTCGTCCTCGTGGGAGAAGACCGCCGCGATGTCGTATCCGGCCTCTTTCAGGGCTTCCAGGCCGGCGATGCCCATGTCGTGGTATGCGAAGACGATGGCCCTCACGACGCGTCCTCGGCTGTGTCCGACGAATGGATCTTCTCGATCACATACTCCGGCCGCTTCCGCACCTCCCGGTAGATCCGGTTGATGTACTCTCCCAGGATGCCGAAGGCGAAGAACTGCAGGCCGACGAAGACGAACAGGACGGCGAAGAGCGTGAAGACGCCCTGCGCGGCCCAGAGGGCGCCATAGGCCAATCGGGCGACGACGAGAAAGATGCCGAAGAACACGCCGAGGAGTGCCATGCCGATGCCGCCGTACAGGAGCAGCTTCATGGGGAGGTCGGAAAAGGACGAGACGAGGTCGAACTGCAGGTTGATCAGCTTGCGGAACGGGTAGCTCGTCCGCCCGCCGTGCCGCTCCTCGTGGGCGACCTCGATCTCGGTCACCCGCTTGCCGAAATAGGTGGCCAGCGCCGGGATGAACGTGGCATGTTCGTGGCAGGCGGCCATCCGCTCGACCACGGGGCGCCGGTAGGCCCTGAGCATGCATCCCCAGTCGCTCATCGCCACTTTCGTGATCCTTCGTGTGACGACGTTGACCAGCTTCGACGGGAGTATCCGGAGCAGCGAGTCCTGCCGGTTTTTCCGGACCGTGCCGACGACGTCGTAGCCGCCCTCCTCCATCGCTTTCACCAGACGGGGGATCTCCTCCGGAGGGTTCTGCAGGTCCGCATCCATCGTGACTACGATCTCGCCCCGGACGATGGACAGCCCCGCCAGGATGGCTGCGTGCTGCCCGTAGTTCCGCACCAGTTCGACGACCCTCACTTCGGGGTGCGCCGTGAAGCTTTTGAGAAGGGAAAGGGAGCCGTCCCGGCTGCCGTCGTCGACCAGGACGATCTCGTAGGGCCGGCCCATGCCCTGCATGACCGGCCGGGTGCGCTCCATCAGCCTGTGCAGGTTCTCCTCCTCGTTGTAGACGGGAATGACCAGGGAAACCATGGATGGCGTCGTCATGAACCGCTCCTCATACCGCTGCCGGACGCGGGCTTCGGCGTTCGATTCGAAGGCGGATGACCCAGGATCTCCCGAATCGCATCGCAGACGTACTGCACATCCTCATTGCTCATGTCCGGGAACAGGGGCAGAGAGATGATGCGCTCGGCGGCACGCTCTGTCTTCGGAAGCGTTCCCGCGCCCGTACCGAACCGCTCCCGCACATGGCTCAGCAGGTGGCAGGCGGGAAAGTGAAGGCCGAAGCCGATGTTGTATCGGGAGAGCGCCGCCATGAAAGCGCCGCGCCCCATCGCCGTCACCTTGACGATGAACAGGTGCCAGGCGTGGACGTGGCCGTATTCCGGGACGCCCGGCAGCTCGATGCCCGCGACGCCCTTCAGTCCCTCCAGGTACAGCCCGGCAATCTCGGCCCGGCGGCGGTTGATTTCCTCCAGCCGAGAAAGCTGCGCGAGGCCGAGGGCGGCCTGCATGTCCGTGAGGTTGTACTTGAAGCCCGGCCGGCGGATATCGTATTCCGGGTTCCCCCCTTTCCCGTAGCGCTTCCAGGCATCCCGCTCGATGCCGTGGAACCTCAACAGGCGAAGTTTCTTCTCCATCTCCTCGTCGCTGTGCGTGATCATGCCGCCCTCGCCGCAGGTGATGTTCTTGATCGGGTGAAAGGAGAAGATCGCGGTGTGCCCGAATCCTCCCGCATGCGTTCCCCTGCAGTAAGTCCCGACGGCGTGCGCGGCGTCCTCGATCACGGGGATGCCATGGCGCCCCGCGACCTCCAGGATGCGGTCCATGTCGGCCGGCGCTCCGGCAAAATGGACGGGAATGACAGCCCGGGTCCGGGGGGTGATCTTCCCCTCCAGCAGGTCCGCGTCCAGGTTCAGGGTGTCGTAGCGGACATCGACGAAGACCGGCCGGGCGCCCAGCATCATGATCATGTTCACGGTCGAGGCGAAGGTCATAGAGGGGGTGACGACCTCGTCCCCCTCGCCGATGCCCAGGGCGAGCAGGACAAGGTGCATGCCCGCCGTGGCGGAACTCAGCGAGACCGCGTGGGTGGACCCGGTCAGTTCGCGGAACTTTTCCTCGAAGGCCTGGCACAGCGGTCCGGTCGTGATCCATCCGGACTTCAGGCACCGGACGACCTCCTCGATCTCGGCGCTGCCGATGGACGGTCTGGAGAAAGGCAGAAATTCTTCCCGGTTGTTCATGCCCCGCCGGCGCCCCCTTTCAGGTGCAGAAGATAGTAATACCCATTATTCCACAGTACACGCTGAACGGGAAACTCTTTTTTCAGCCTTTTGATGTTCTTGTATTTGGCGGCGCAGTACATTTCACCCTCCTCGCGAAGCCGCGCCCGAAAAGTATCATAACCGAGAAAATAATGGTTTTTTTCTTCAGGGGTCAGCTTCTCCACGCCCGGCCTCAGCTCGCCGATATCCTCGACGACCGGGGTCCGGGCTCGGCCGTAGAAGTCGATGCCGTAGAGCGACATGCCGTACTGGTACACTTCGCGTCCGGCGGGCACGTGCTCTCGAATGGCTGCGACGACCGGTTGCGCCGTCTTGTAGGGCGTCAGAAAATGCGACAGGGGAAATGCCAGCGATGCCAGGAACAGGAAGGTGAGCGCGAAGGCGGCCGGGAACCAGCCGAAGTTCCGGTACCTCCGGATGATGGGCAGAAAGAGAATCAGGGCCTGCATGCAGACGGGGAAGACGATCCAGGGCCACCATTCCCGAAGCGGTACGCCGCGCTCCGGGAGGAAGGGCGGTATGAGGAGCACGGCCGTGAACAGGACCGACGACAGGATCACGGGCAGGTCGGAGATGCCCGATGTCGCGGGACCCGCATCGGGCCGTCCGGCCTCGTCGTCATGGACCCGGAAGATGTGCCCCATGAATACCGCCAGCGGCAGGAAAACCGGGGCGATGTAAGGGACCAGCTTGGATGACGAGACCGAGAAGAAGAGGAAAACGAAACCCGCCCATGCCAGCAGGAAAACCGTCTCATCCCGCCCGAACAGGGAGGCGATCTTCGCCTTGCAAGCTTTCAGGGCCTTCAGGAGAAAAAAGCTCCAGGGCATCGCGCCGGCGATGAGGACGGGGATGAAAAAGTAAAAGGGCTCGTGCTTCCCGTGCCCGGAGGTCGCGTACCGAAGGAAGTGCTCCTGGACGAAGAAGAACCACAGGAAGTCCGGGTTCGCCCTCTGGACCAGGACCAGCCAGGGGCCGGCCACGGCGAAAAAGGCGGCGATCCCGACGGGCGAGACGATTTTCGGCAGATCCCGCCACCTGCGGGATATGGAAAGCCAGAGCGCCAGGATGGCCAGCGGAAAGACGACGCCGATCAGGCCCTTGGCTAGGAAGGCGAAGGCGGAGAAGAGATAGAAGAGGTAAAGCTGCGTCCTCCCCACGGCGCTGCCGGAAAAATGCCGGTACCCGCACCACAGGGCGGCCGAGACGAAAAAGGCGAGCGGTACGTCCAGGATGTTCATCCTTCCCAGGATGAAGTGAAACAGGGATGTTGCCAGCACGGCGGCCGCGTAGAGCCCGGTTTTCGCGCCGTGGAAATGCGAGCCCATCGAGTAGACCAGCAGGACGCAACCCCAGGCGCAGAGCGCCGCGAACAGCCGGGCAGAGAACTCGTTCTCGCCGAAGGTCCTGAAGGCCAGCGCCGTCGCCCAGTAGCACAGCGGCGGCTTCTCGAGGTAGACGGTCCCCTTCAGGCGGGGCGTGACGTAATCCCCGGTTGCATTCATGGCGCTCGGGATCGCGCTGTAGCGGGCCTCGTCCGGCTCCGTGAGGGGCATGACCGTCAGAAGGGACAGAAAAATCATGAAAGCGACGATGAAGTGAACGGGCTTGATGGGAATATCCTTTTTTGTCGGGGAATTATCGGAAGAAGGGGGGCTGTGTCAATGGATATTTGGAAACTGCGACCGAGTGTGGTCGGAATAAGAAGGATTGTGCTGCCCCGTCGCTGATGATTGCGGCCGGAACAGGATTATTCGGTCGCAGCCGGACCCGGTGCGAGAGACCGGACGACCTTGAGAATGGCGGCGCTGTCGGTACGGATGATCCAGGAGCGCATGGCCTGAAGGGCCTTTTCGTGAAGGTCCGGATGCCAGGTGCCCACGGCGTCATCGGGAACGATCACGCGGTAGCCGGCGTCCGCGGCGCCCATGCAGGTCGCCATGACGCAGTGGTTGGTGTACATGCCGGCCACCACCAGGTTGTCGACGCCCATCTGCTTCAGGACGTGGTCGATGGCCGAACTGCCGAAGGCCCCCTGCGCCGTCTTGTTGATGACCGGCTCGTCGGGGCGAGGCGTCAGCTTTCCAATGATCGCGTAGCCCGGGTGGCGGACGGAGACGATGGCGGGAATGCCCAGTCCGGCCAGGCAGCGTTCGTTCCAGCGGCGCACGTAGGGGACGAGGTCGGCGCCGTCTTCCGCCGCGGATCCGAAGGCCGTGAAGAGGACCTTCATTCCGCTCTTTCGAAAGGCGGCCAGCAGCCGCTTGATAACCGGGACGAGTTCCTTCCCCTTCCGAATGGCGCCGGCCTCCGCCTCCGGCCCCGAGACCAGCCCGAAGAACCGTGTCAGGTTCCCCCCCTTCGCGGCCTGATAGGTCTGCATGTCGACGATGAGCAGCGCCGTGCGGTTCTTGTCGAGCGTCATAAATCTCCCTTTCATTCCGCCTTTTCAAGAGACTCTATTTTAACATGATTCGTTTGCCTTTTGTAAGTCGAAATCGCTCTTGCAGGCGAAGATTCAAATCGACGTGAAGGCCCTTCTTAATGTTTGACTATTTTGGGGATTGCTGTTAGGTCGTGCAGCCGAAACTTGCACAGGAAGGAGCCGGCGGTTAGGCGATGATAGCGCAAAGGCGGGGAAAGTGGGTGAACCCGTCCCTGTCTTTTTGCCTCGGTTCAAGGTTGCCGATCGGAAAAGACGGAGGCGCAGGACGGGCGGTTAAACGGATCAAAGTCCCGGGAGGGATTGTATAACCAGCAGGAAGTCAAATCATGATTGATCTGGGTTGTCTGGGTTACATCGAATTTTCCTGGAAATTCTTCCTTGCCGTCGGGAGCATTATTCTCATTGATCTGGTGCTGGCCGGGGACAACGCGGTGGTCATCGCCATGGCGGTCAAAAACCTCCAGGGCAAAAAGCGCACATGGGGCATCATCCTGGGGGCCGGCGGCGCGGTCCTCGTGCGGGTGACCTGCACGTTCATGGTGGCGCAGCTCCTGAACATGCGGTACGTAAAGTTGATCGGGGGCGCCGTCATCATCTGGATTGCCGTCAAACTGCTCACGGAAGGCGCCGAGGAGAAACACCTCGAC
>CAYWTL010000097.1:0-7742 GCA_964460245.1 uncultured Syntrophaceae bacterium
GGTGGGTCAATATTGGATGCCGATAGTGGGTCAATTTTCAATGCCGATTGACAAACATATAAACTATGTGGGAAATCAGTTAATTTACACGCTTGAGCCGGGTATGCGCCAGAAGCTTGTCCGCTATGTCCCCAACCCTTTAGCAGGAGAAATCTCATCCATCCAGGTAGGGGCAAATGTAGGTGTTGCGTTTTATACCAGCTATAATTTCACCGGCGACGGGAACGCAACGCTCGCATCCATAAATGATTTATCTTCAACACCAAAATATCACGATAAAATAATGTCTTTCATCATCTTTCCCAAAGAGTGGTTATACCCAATGGGTGCCTTGCTTGTCAGAAAGGATCAAGTTCAACCAATAGGACAGTTCTTCCCGGCAGCGGAGAAAATGACTGACCGGATAGCCTATTACCCCGATATCGGGTATGTCTTTGAAGACCATACCCAGGATCTCTTCGTCCGACCGGATATCATGAATCACCCTGTTCACAACCAAGTGTGGGTCAAACTGTGCGAAGACAAAAATTTCGGTGGCAAGTGTCTCACCTTCCCCGGTCCGGGAGGAAGCGCCTCACATTATTTTCAGCTTTACAATTATCAATTCTCAGACAAAGTGTCATCGCTCCAAGTTATTCACAATTCTCCCGTCCAAGCACAAAACAACCCATACAGACCCAACCCCTACAGAGACCTGCTTACCCCATACCGATGCAAAGGCGATGAGTGATATTGGTGAAAGACAAGAAACAGGAAAAAGGATGCCATCCTGAATAATTTTTTCCGATTTCACCTGTCTGGAGTCCGTTATGAAAAAAGGTTGCCGAACGGTGCCATTGTGATGCCGCTAAGGAATTATTGCGTTCCTGAAAAGTTGTTTCACGGCAGCGCGATGTCATGCACTTTGAACGGAGCCTTCCACAGCGCCTTCGATGTTGCGAGGTATACCGTCAGCTTCGCATCCCGGGGCACCGGTTTCTCGAATTCGAAAACCCGGATGTCTCCTGTCCTCATTGACGAACCGCTTCGCAGTTGACCGCCGGAAGCCTCGGTAAATTCAATATCCACAACCTTGGCATCCGGGTCGGCTATGTTCAGGATGACGCTGTTTTCCGTGACCTCCATCAGGCCTCCGAAAAGCTCGCCAAGGGCCTTGGCCATGGCTTCTCCCAATTCCTTGATGATTTCACCTTCTCTTGCCTTGACTTCTTTCTTCTGCTTTTCTTTGAACTGATCGAACTCCTTTTTGGTCATTATCCCCAGATCAACCTTGCCGGCTTTCAGTGCGTTGTTCTCTATCTTTCTGCCTGCCTTTGCCATGAAACCGGGGATTGAGGCAATCGCATTCGGATCTCTTCCGGGAGAAAAAACAAAGATCTCGCCGGAGACTTCCTTGACCACCGATGCCTTCCTCGCCGGATTTTTCATTTTGGCTTCTATCTCGACCTGGCCTGCTCGGTTCTCGTCCGGTTTGGTGAATTCTCTACCCCCGGATTCATCCTTTTTGATCAGATCGCGACCGGTGTCGTCGGTCGCCTTTGCCACCGTGAGTTTTACGCCTTTGGCATCCAACAGGGCATCCCCCATAATCTTGAACTTCATTTCGAGGCCGGCGAAGAATTGTCCTGTTGTACGAGAATCCCTCACCTCGCTGACGGATACGTTGAGATCGCCAGCGAAGGCATAGGATGCAATAAGGCTGATGGCAATACAGATCCAAAATCGTTTCATAAAGCCTCCTCGATGAATTGATTGGGTCAGAATATACGATCCATGACATTTATTTTGTGGAAATCCGGCGTACCGGGCCAAAGAAGGGCAGAATGGTGGGTGCTGTCGCCAAAATCGGTGAGGGAAAACGACTTTCAAAAGTAAACCTTTTATAGAAAGGATACTTCCTGGGTCGATGCCGTGATGACGAAGCAGCGTTCCACATTGGATTTCTCATCGGCCGGCACGACGAAAAAACCCGACCGGTTCGGCTGGTAGCCCTGGGTCGTGCCGACCATGAGTTCCCCGTCCTTGAAGATCACCTTGATCTTGCGCCCGACCACGGGCTTTCCTGGTTCGAAGTCTTTCCGGTCCTTGTAGTCGCGGTCGCCAATGAAATCACGGACGAAGAAGACGGCCTTCAGATCGGAGATGCGAATCTCCAAGGGCTTGCTGCCCGGTTGTGCACCCAACGGAGCCAGGTGAAATGTATCCTTGTTCGGAAAGAAATCGGCTGTGGTTCCCTTCTCCAACCGCCCGTCCGGGTATCGAACCACGATCTTGTTCGGCATCATAAAACACTCCTCATGAATCATTTCATGAACAGAAGCGCACCTGCGCGGCCGGGGCACCCTTCAATCCTCCGCCATGCCCTTTTTATGCTTCTACACCAGAGCAGCCCCGGTGTCCAGCATATCGACAAAAAAGGGACAGCCCCTGCCGATCCTTGCGGCAGCCTGCCGTCCCTTCCGCTTCGTTTCATCCCGTGTCTTCAAGCGGCCGACCTCGCCCGCATCAGCGGCAGGATTCGGGCCGGATCAGAAGCACCGGCACATGGGCGTCGTGAAGCACCCTCAACGCCACGCTGCCGAACATCAACTGTTTCATCCCCGTGTAGCCGTGCGTTGCCAGAACGAGCAGGTCCACGTCGTTTTTCCGGGAATAGTCAATGATCGTCTGCGCGGTCTTCCCCTCCATCACCACGTCTCTGACATTCAGACCCTCCCGGCTCAACCGGGACTGGACGCCCGACAGATACTCCTGCGACTTCACCAGCAGGGCATTCTTGAGTTTCATGACGTCGAGCCCTTCCGCCACCCACAGGGAAGGGATATCCACAACATTCAGAAGGATCACCTCCCCGACCATGCCTCCCCCGGCCAGTTTCATCACCTCCGGCAGCGCGCACTCCGCCAGTTCCGAACCGTCAAGGGGAACAAGCACTTTCCGATACATCGAAAACACCTCCCTTCACGAAATCTCCTGTTTCTCCCGCGAACGGCTGCGGGAACCCCGGTACTTGCGTTTGACATTTTTGACGGCGGCGTCCGTCTTTGCCTCCATCATTTTGACTTTCCGGTTGACCCATTGGCTCCTCGGCAGGGTCAGGACGATGCATTTGTCCTCTCTTCTTTTCTCCATAACGAAATCCCCTTTCTCCCGGCATTGAAGCGATACATGAGGAAAAGCTCCATTTCATCCAGGTTCTCAGACACTTTTGCCGCCGTCCATCCGGGTCATCGTAATTTCCACCTCCCGTTTATAATTTAAAAATACCGGAGAGCGCTGTCAACAACGCGAGCCGCGGCTTTTGGACGTGATTACGATGTACCTCCTTCCCCTGCTCACATCGCTCTCAGGATCGCTGACGAAGAGGGCGTCAAAGGTAAGCTGCAAGAATGCCGGGTTTGCGATAAGTTTATGACCTCATTCTCCCTGCTCAGAAGGCCTCCTCCGGAATCTCGATCATGGAAAGGTCCCCGCTCCGGATCGCCTTAACCGCCGCGTCCACCTCCGGCAGGACACGCTAAACGAAATACCGGGCGGCGGCGGTCTTCCCCGTATAGAAGGCCGCTTCTGCGTCCTCCTTTGCCAGGGCATTGCATTCCCGGACATTCGCAGGATCGATCCCCTTTCCGGCGCAGATCGCGTCCAGCTTCCCGCGGGTAACGCCCGCCTCCCACATGAGGAGCCACGCCATGACCACCTTGCCCATGAGCATCAGGTAGGGATAACACATGAAACCGAAGTTGTGGATGAACCACTCCTTCGCCGCGAGCGAGACGGCATGGGGGAATCCCTGGACTCCCGCAGCCGAGGACACGCTCATCGTGCCCCAACCCCCTTCCCGGTAGAGCCGCATGCAGCGGTGATAGCATGCGGGAACGAACACATTCCCGTTTTCCAGGCGACAGCCCTCCCGGTCGCCCTCGGCAAGAGCGGGAAAGAGCGCCTCAGTGGCGATCCGCTCCGCCTCGTTGAGCGCCATGTCGAACGTCGCCCTGGAAAAATCGGCATCCAGGGATTCACGGCACAGGGCCTCCACATCCAGCATCTCGAACAGGACGAACCTCTGGTCCCTCGCATCGACGATCACGCTTCCCATGTCTTCAGCTTTCTTTCTCTCTCCGAATTTCCGACGCCCCGGAAAAAAACAAACCCCGTTCTCGTTCTGAGATCCGGGGTTTCGCACTTCGCTCCATAGCCCCCTCCGGGGTGTCGGTTTGCCTGTCAATCCACGATACGGTGCATGATCTTCATCATACGCAACAATCTTTCCATTTCAAGGGAATTTTGATCGAGGTCGGGGGACAGTCCCTTCCCTCTCTCTTTTTCTATTGGGGCATGGCGATGTCGTACGATCGGCCGTTGTGCGACAGGCGCACACGAGCCGGGTGAATCTCCAGGATCCTCACCCCCTCGATCACAGACCCTTCGGGAAGCGCCATTCCGTTGATCACGGCGCGACGCTGTGAGGGATTGTCGGACCACAGGATTCCCGAAAGCTTCATCGGGGGAGCCGCGGCCGTTTCTTTCGGGGCCGGTTCGGCCGTTTTGTCGGCCGTTTTTTGAGGCGCTTTCGCCTCTTTCGAACTCTCCAACCGCGCCGCCCCTTTTTCAACCGGGGAAATAGCTTTCCTGCTCGCCGCTTGTTTCACGGGCAGCGGCGGCGCCCCGCCGGTTTCGTTCCGGGCATCATGGCCCTGAACGCGCATCGGTGAAGGAACGGCGGCCTGAGGAGCCGGCGCGGGCGGCGGCGATTGCGGTGGCGGAACCGGCCTTCCGATCACGCCGTAGATGACGGCTGCGGCGACGGATGCCGCTATGGCGGCCGCGGCGAAGTAGAGCGGGACCCTGCCGCGGGGACGGTCGGAATCGGGCCTGAGAATTTCAACGGCGATATCCCCCCCTCCACCCCGGAGCGAAGATTTTTTATCTCTATCGAGCTTTTTCAAGGCATCGAGGATCAGACTCATTTCCCCCCGGTCTCCAGTCTCGGCATGGTGAAACGATCGACGGCGGCATACAGAGAGATCAGTGTTTGGCTTCCCGAAAGACCATCCGGCTCGAGCCCCTTCGAATACTGGAACGCCCTCACGGCGGAGCGGGTGTCGTTGTCGTAAACGCCCGTCTGCGGCCCATTGTACGTTCCGGCCTTGCGGAGAAGCCATTGCAGTTGTTTCACATACTCTCCCTTCATACCCGGTTTTGCCCTGCCCTGAAGGTCGAGAAAATCTCTCCAGAGCAGAAAACCCCTTCCGGACCAGTTCGTTTCCACTTCATGGAAGAAAAGGGACTTCCTTCCGCCCGGCGGCGGATCGATCGTCAGCCGCTCCTGCTCGATGCTCACCAGCGTAACGAAGCGGATCCCCGGGACGCCCGGCAGGGTCAGCTCGAGGGCCACCGGACAATTGATTCGCGAAAGGGTCCCCAGGTTCCCGGAAAATCGATAAAGGCGCAGCTTCCGGTCGTTCGCCGCCCGCTCCATCTCTTTCACCTTGTCCCATGCGGCGCTTTCGGGGATGGGGGGCGCTTTCCACAGGCCGGCCAGGACGTTGAAAGCCCCGCGCGCGCTGTCCGATTCCGGAATGCTCCCGAGCTCCGCCGCGATGAGGCGGGAGAGCTCTTCGCCGGTAGCAGCGGCCTCATTTTTCGGCTGCTCCGCCACCGCCCCGACAGGCTGCGAAACCTTGGACGGAGCGATGGTGTCATTCCATGCGACGTAGGCCACCAACGACAGAAAAACCGCGACAGCGGCCAGCGCGGGGACCAGGAGCGAGCGGCGAATCCGGAAGGGGTAAATCCGGTTTCTCCGCAAGTCCCGGATCCCTGCCGAGCTGATCCGGCGGCCGATGCGCCCAGCATCCTTCGCGTAGCCGGCCAAGAGCGCCCGGTCGCAGGCGACATTGGTGAGTCGGGGAAGCCCCCGCGAATAGGAATAGACCTGTTTCAGCGCGCTTCGGGAAAAGAGGTTCCCGTTCTTGGCCCCCGCCACGCGAAGCCGGTGGCGCACGTAGGCGGCCGTGTCCTGAAAGTCCATGGGCTCCAGATGGTACCGCACCATGATCCGCTGGCTGAGCTGCCGCAGTTCCTCCCGCTTCAGCATCTGCGCCAACTCGGGCTGCCCCGCGAGGACGATCTGAATCAGTTTCTCCCGGTCCGTCTCCAGGTTCGAAATCAGCCGGATCTGCTCCAGCGCGCCTGCTTCCAGGCCTTGCGCCTCGTCGATGACGAGGACGACCGTGCGGCCATCGGCATTCTGTTGCAGGAGAAACGAATTCAGCGCATCCAGGAAGCTCGAACCGTCCGCCGCGGCGGCGGGAATCCCGAATTCGCGGTTGATGTTTTTCAGGAGCTCCGGCGGCGAAAGGCCGGGATTGAAGATCAGGGCGGTGCGGTAACAATCCCCGTCGAGCTGGTTGAGGAGCGCACGCAGGACGGTTGTTTTCCCCGATCCGACCTCTCCGGTCAGAGCAATGAAACCGGTGCGGTTGTTGATCCCGTACAGAAGGTGCGCGAAAGCCTCCTTGTGGTTCCTGCTCAAGAAGACAAAACGCGGGTCGGGGCTGAGATTGAACGGTTTTTCCTCGAAGCCGAAGAAGTCGAGGTACATCGAAAACTGCCTCTTTGCTCTCTCGCACAGTCAGGGAAGGCGCGGAGAATGCGGAGACCATGCGTTCTGCGGTCCCTGCGCACCGTCTCCGTATTCGTCAGGGATTTCGCTCCGTACGGTCGAAAGTATAGAGCGGGCCGAGTTGGCATGTCAAATGAAATATGGAGGATGGCGAACCCGCGCCGCGGACGGGGCGGCCCGTGCCGGCGAACGATTCACCGGTCTCGAAAACCGGGAGAGCCGGGCAATCATTTCCTCTCCGGCCGTTCTTCGACGGCCTTTTGTTCAGGCGCCTGAACGCCCTTCCTGGGATAGTTGACGGGCCTTCGGATCTTTCCCTGGTCCACGTCCCTGAATTTGTCCACGTATTCGGTCGTCACGTCGCTGATGTCTTCAATCGACTTGATCACGCGCGGCGTCAGCAGGATGACGATCTCCGTCCGGTTGCTGGTATCATCGGTGTTTCCGAAGAGATAGCCGAGGATGGGGATCTTGTTCAACCAGGGGATTCCCGTGTTGGATGCCGACGTGTCCTCACGGATCAGCCCCCCGATGATGATGGTCTGATTGTCCTGGACGACCAGGCTGGTCGTCGCATCCGTCTTGTGGAGGATGATCTGCTGTTCGTTCGCCGCAAACAGCGTGATCGTCTCGTAAGTGGAGATCTCCTGGGACAGCTCGATCGAAACGAGCCCGCCCTCATTGATCCGGGGCTTCACCTTGAGGATGATGCCGATGTCCTTGTACTGGATGGTCCGCTGCGGCGCGATCGTGGTGGACCCGTAGGTCTCGGAGGTGACGATGGGGACCTGCTGGCCGACCTGGATCCGCGCCTCCCGGTTGTCCGAGACCAGGATCTGGGGGGCGGCCAGGAGCTTTGCCTTGGATTTGGTCGCCATGGCGGAGATCATGGCCCGCACCTCCCCGCTCGGGTCGATGCCCGTGAAGGTGAAGCCGGCGCTCTTTCCCACCGTAGGCGAGGCCAGGCTGGAAAGATTCAACCCGAAGGTGGTGCTGAGAACGTTGCCCAGGCTGCCCTTCAGCGACCAGGCCAGGCCCAGGCTCACGTTGTCCGTGAGGGAAACCTGGGCGATCACCCCCTCGATCAGCACCTGCCGGGGCACGACGTCGATCTTGT
>CAYWTL010000098.1:0-7414 GCA_964460245.1 uncultured Syntrophaceae bacterium
ACACCGCTGCAAAATTGAGCAGAATACGTATCTGGCTCGTCGGACCAGAGTATCCCGGCTATCCACGGCCAGGCTCCCGGCACGGCTTCCACACCACCCAGGATCTTGGGCGACTCATCAACAGGCACGAAGGGAAGCGATTTGCTGTCAGTGGCGAAGGCTGAGTGTGTAAAACACACAAGCAACAAAAAAAGTATTCGTATCGTCAAGATTCACTCCTCTGTTTTCTTAAAGAAGATCCATCACACTCTTACATCTGCATCGTGGCTGAACCAGGTTGAAATTTGGTGCCACATTACCCAATCCCAATCGATCAAAATGGCAGGATTTCAGCCGGACGAATGGCTCCAAAACGCGCGGATCAACTGCTGTGGAATGCGGCTGCGGAAAAGACGCATCATGGCTGGAGTTGAAGCCCAGCGGAGAGCCGGGTGAAAGAACTGGGACCGCGCTTCCGGGATCATCACCAGCCGGCCGCCGAATCCCATTTTGAAAAACGTGGTCCCGTCCCGGAAGGCCTCTGGCCGTTTTTCCCCTTTCGCCAGAAGCTCCGCGTCGTGTTCGTCCACCCGGACAAAATCAAGGGATCTGAATCCGTTCTCCCTCGCCCACTTGATGATCAGCCACCACATCAGATGGTTGGGGAACTTGTTCTGGTGTGCGCCCGACCATCCCACTTTCCATATTCGGATCGTGTCCCCCATTGCGAACGCGAAGGCGGTGGATACGATCTCTTCGCCCAATCGAAGGATAAAAAGCCTGACGAAGCCGGACGACCCCCCGGTGTCCCACAGCATATCGAAGAAGTCCGGGTTCGCGGGAGTCGGGGAAGATCCCCGCCGCCTGCAGATGACCAGCATGAGACTCCAGAATGTTTCCAGGTCTTCCTTCGTTCCGAGCGTCATCTCGAAACCGGCCTTCTCCCCGGTCCGGATGTTCTGGCGCACCGTGGTCCGCATGTTTTTCAGCAGGATTTCCGGGCTCGGTTCGATGTCGAGCAGGAGAGTCGCTTTGAGAAGCCCGCTGGGGGGAATGCCCGGAGGGTGCAGGACGTAACCCTCGCGGTCGAGGGCAGGGGCCAATGTTCCGGAACCGTACGGGAGGTCGATCACCTGATAAACAAAGCGGTGCTTCCGGGCATATGTCGTAATCCGCTCGACGAGAATTTCCTCGACATCTGCCTGACCCGCCTCGCACAGCGGTCCGCGCACGATGTAACCGATTTCGCCCACGCGGGGCAGTTTGCGGATGAGCACCTGCACGCCGCCGACAACTCGGCCATTGCGATGTGCGACCCAGCGGGCGGGGCGCCACCCGAAATGCCGCCTGAACCGGGCCCACACGCTAGTCTGCTCGTGGTGGGCGCCGGGAAGCTGCCTCAAAAAGCCGTCCCAGTTTTCATCCGAAAGGGATTCGGAGAAATCAATGTCGATCCCCTCAGGTTCTTTTGTCTGGCCGGGAGCCCTTTCCGCATTCATGCGAGGTTATTTCTCGAATCCCTTTCGCAATTCCACCGGCAAAAGCAATCCGGGAAACCCGATGCCGGGATGCAATAGTGGCGGCTTTGGGAACTGGTTGGACAGGCCGACCCGGCTCCCGGTTTTCAACCGGAAGGCGGGATGGCCTCGATGCTCCCCTCTTGCGCTATTCCAGGTATATGGTGGCGCCGCCGCCCTTCTTGTTCCGAATGACGTAAAACCCCCCAGCGGCTTTCTTCAGGTCATTCGACAGAAGGGACAAAAAGGAATCCTCACCCGCCCCCTTTGCAGGCTGTGCTCCTTTGACGGTCTGCGGAAAATCGGCAGAAATGGTTTCACCCGCCACGTAGACATATTCCCCGGAAACAGCCAAGGCTCCGGCTTTGTCGTCGGCTGTTCCCCCAAGGTAGGTGGATTGGTAAAGCTGGGTCAAGCCCAGGTTCAGCCTGGAGATGAAGGCGTCGTAGCTTCCCCCGCCAAAGGCAGGCTGGGCGCCGCCACTCGTGCCGGGAAAATCCTCGGATAGGGTATAACCCGTCACGTAGACGGAATCCCCGGAAACCGCGAGTGCTTGGGAACGATCGTGTTGCGTACCCCCGAGGTAGGTGGACTGGATCGGCTGGTTCAAATCCAGGTTCAGCCTGGAGATGAAGGCATCGCTGGGTCCCTTGAAGCCGCCGCTTGTGCCGGGGAACGGGTTCGAATAGGTGTGCCCCGTCACGTAGACATAATCCCCGGCAACCGCGAGCGCCCAGGCCTCATCTTCCCCTCCACCCCCGAGGTAGGTGGATTTTTCCAAAGTCGTCAAGCCCAGGTTCAGCCTGGAGATGAAGGCGTCGCTGCTTCCCCCGCCAAAGTCAGTCTGGGCGCAGCCGCTCGTAACGGGGAACTTGTCCGAATAGGTGAAGCCCGTCACGTAGACATAATTCCCGGAAACCACGAGCGAACGGGCTTCGTCTAAATTCGTACCCCCGAGGTAGGTGGATTTATCCAAAGTCGTCAAGTCGAGGGTCAGTTTGGAGATGAAGGCGTCGCCGGTTCCCCCGCCAAAGTCAGTCTGGGCGCCGCCGCTTTTACCGGGGAAATCGGCAGAACCGGTGGAGCCCGCCACATAGACATAATCGGAAACCGCGAGCGTACGGGCCTCGTCTGAACCCGTACCCCCGAGGTAGGTGGACTGGATCAGCTGGGTCAAATCCAGGTTCAGTCTGGAGATGAAGGCATCGCCGGTTCCCCCGCCAAAGTCAGTCTGGGCGCCGCTCTTTACGGGGAAATCGGCAGAACCGGTGGAGCCCACCACATAGACATATCCGCCGGAAACCGCCAGGGAATGCGCAATATCAATGCCGCTGCCCCCGAGGTAGGTGGATTTTTCCAGAGTCGTCAAGCCCAGGCTCAGTTTGGAGATGAAGGCGTCGCCGGTTCCCCCGAGTGTGGTATCATAGCCGCCGCTTTTACCGGGGAAATCGGCAGAACCGGTGGAGCCCGCCACATAGACATATCCGCCGGAAACCGCCAGGGAATACGCAATGTCAGTGCCGCTGCCCCCGAGGTAGGTGGATTGAATGAGGGGATCGATGATCAATTCGCGGCCCCTGTCGTATCGGCCGACCGCGAACCCGTAACTGTTCCCGTCCACGTGGTAGGCGACTTCAATTTCCTCCCGGTGATTGCCTGCCTGCTGGAATGCCCTGGGGCGGCTGAAAACCACGGGACCGTTGCCGGTCCGGACCTCCATCTCCCCCCGGCCGTTCACGGCGAGGGATTCGGCCCCGCGGACCCGGATCCGGATCTCCCGCGGATCGCCGCCCGGGACGACATGGTAAAGCTTCTCCACGCTCCCGCCCCAGGCGCGGAGCTTCAAGGTGATCCCCTCGTAGATCTCTCCCAGGTTGACCATCTCGTAGGTCGCAAGGCCGCTGTGCCACTTTGACGGATCCTTGCCGGTAAAGAAGCTCACCTTCGTTTGCGATTCTTTTTCCCCCCGGATTTCCCTTACCGGCAGGCTGCTCTCGGTCTCCTCGACCAGGACCCATCCACGGTTCCCGTCTTTCCCCGCGGGAAGCTGGTAGACGGTCCGGCCCTGGTCCGTCACGTATACGGAACCGCTGAAAGTCCTGGCGAAAAATCTGACCTGCTTGTCCAACTGGCCCTGATTCGGGACGAACGGGATGCTCAGTCCCATGATCTTTCTCTGAGTTTCCTGGGGCACGTTCCCGGCTGAAACACAGCCCGGACCGGCGGCCATCAGGCAAACAGACAAACCCAGCAGAGCCAGCGTCATGTTCCGGAATGTTTTCTTTTTCGTCTCTTTCATTTCGCCACCTCGAAATTTGTTTTGCCCAAGGTCAAAAGCCCCATATTTATGGACGTTTTTGTTTGAAAAGTCAAATCATATTCACTTTAAGATCTCTTGCCGCACAGGAGCGGGGAATTTCCACTCATCTTGCCCCTTCCTCATGCCTCCATCCTCATGAATCCGGACCGGCTACCGGGGCAGGCCAATCGGAACGAACTGCGATTCGTGGACCCGGTCGGCGGGTATCGACATGAAGGAATCCCAACTGATCAATATTGCAAAGAAAAAATCAATTTGTAAAAAAAATTGACAGCAATCGGGCATCACAATGGCGCAAATGAGCGCCGAATTCGTGGTTATGTGTTTGTAAAACAAGAGGTTAAGGGTGAAAAGCATGCCCCCACGGACTTGTAAAATAATTCGACACCCGGTTGAAATCGGCAAGGGGTGGAACCCGGGGTCGATGCATCCGTCATTGCCGGATGCGAAGGGGTAAAAGACAGATTCCCGGGATAAAAATAACAAAAGCCCGCAGGAACAATCCGGCGGGCTTTTGCAGTCAAATCTTCGATTAAACTACTTTTTCAGTTTCCTGGAAGCAACCCCCACTCCAAACATGCCCAGACCGAGGAGGATCAGGAGCGACGGTTCCGGAACCGGCAGAAGCGTCAGCATGCTCTGCGCTAAAAAGGTATTCTGTCGCGCATCTTGATATGTGATGTTCAAAACGCGAACGTTGCCGATGTCCTCCCATCCGGCGGCACGAGCAAGCTGGAGATAGGATCGTGTTTTTAGCGCGTAATACGAGGGTACTGCTGTTACCTCGTTCTCGAGATACCAGATTGCATACTGGAATGCGGTCACATCTGCTGCGTTGGTAACATCCATATTCAGTATGTTTTCAGCATCTGTCCTGAATGCCCAATACAGATATGCTGTGTCGAAACCCAACGGGTCAGGGCTGCCACCATCGACACCACCATCATATGCCTCTGCATCAATCGTGAAATCATATGGTTTTCCGAAATTAACAAACTCATTTTTTTCAAGGCAGAACGTGTCGAAAAGGTATTGATTCGTAGCAACATCCCATGCCCCGAACATTCCCCCTCCGCCATCACCAACACCGTCCGTGAATCGTACCTGATCCGCCATGGCTGCTCCGGGAAGCAGCAAAACTGCGACGGCGATCAGGCAAACCGACAGAAATGAGCTTTTCCTTCTTTTCATTTTCCATACCTCCTGTTTAGTATTGCGTGCGAGTTTTCTTTGACCGTATGTTATGCAAGGAGCGCGCCAGATTAAATCAATGCCGCAGCAATTTCAGGAAGCAACATTCTAATTGTTTGTTTTTAAAGGTTAATTATATTATTCACGAGTTTTCATTCCGGGGATCGGCGCCAATCGTTTTGGCAAGGGCCTTCAGAATTGTAAAGAATTCCGACAGGGGGGAGGGAGGGTGAAGGTGCAAGGTTTAAGGTGTAAGGTTCAAGGTGGGAGGTGCAGGGTGCAAGGTGAAAGGTGCAATGAGGGGTTTATTCTTTGGGAAGTCCGAATTTCTCCATGAGGTCGTAGAGGGTCGGGCGGCTGATGCCGAGCTCCGCCGCGGTCTTGGACAGGTTGTCGCCGTTGCGGACGAGGGCCTTGATGACCAGGTCCTTTTCCATGGCTTCGCGGGCCTCCTTCAGGCTCATTCCTTCGTACCCGGTGCCCGACGGGGCCATCTCCAGGTCCGCCGGCGTCAGCTTGCGCCCCTCGGTCATGATCACGGCGCGCTTGATCCGGTTCTCCAGCTCGCGGACGTTCCCCGGCCATGGGTACGCTTCGATGGCATTGATGGCTTCCAGTGTGAAGCCCTTGATCTTCTTCCGGCTCTCTTCGGCATACCGCTCCATGAAGGCCTTGGCCATCAGGAGAACGTCCCCGCCCCTTTCCCGAAGAGGGGGGATGGAGATGTTGACGACTCCGAGCCGGTAGTAGAGGTCCTCGCGGAAGTTCCCCGTCTGCATGGCCTCCTTCAGGTCCCGGTTCGTGGCGGCGAGGACGCGGGTGTCCACCTCGATCTGCTCCCGTCCCCCCACCCGCTCGACCATCCGCTCCTGCAGAAAGCGCAGCAGCTTGACCTGGAGGGTCATGGGAAGTTCGCCGATCTCGTCCAGGAAGAGGGTGCCCCCGTCGGCCATCTCGAAGCGCCCCCTGCGCTGGATGTGGGCCCCCGTGAAGGCGCCCTTCTCGTGGCCGAAGAGTTCGCTCTCCAGAAGGTTCTCCGGAATGGCGCCGCAGTTGATCACGATGAAGGGGTTCCCCTGGCGGATGCTCAGCCGGTGGATGGCGGCGGCGACGAGCTCCTTGCCGGTTCCGCTTTCCCCCATGATCAGAACGGGCGCGTCCGTCGTCGCGACCTTTCGAATCACGGAGAAGATCTCCTGCATCTTCTGGGAGGTCCCCAGCATGCCCTCGAAGGTGGTGCCGCTGAGCCGTCTTCGCAGCGCCCGCTGTTCCCTCTCGAGCTGGGCCAGGTGAAAAGCCCGGCTGAGCACGACTTTCAGCTCGTCGATCTGGATCGGCTTGTAGAAGAAGTCGTAGGCCCCTTTGTCCACGGCGCGCAGGGCGTGCTCCTTCTCGCCGCGGCCGGTGATGATGATCACCTTGGCTTCCCGGTAGTCGTTGATGATGTCGTCGAGTATGGCAAAGCCCTCCTCCACGCCTGCCGGCTGGGGGGGCAGGCCGAGATCGAGCGTGACCACCGCCGGCCGCTTCGCTCCCATGACCGCCATGGCGCTTTCCCGGTCTTCGGCCAGCAGGACCTCGTAATCCTGGGCCAGGGCCCACTTCATCTGTGTACGCAGGTCCTCGTCGTCATCGACGATCAGCAGTCTCTTTTTTTTCGGTTCTTTCGCCTTTCCGTTCGCCATATGATATTCCCCCTGTCCCCTTGCCTTTAACCTTTAACCTTCCACCTTGATCCTTGTACTACCTTGAACCTTTAACCTTCTCTTTCAACAGGCAATAAAACGCGGAACGTCGTCCCTTTCCCTTCCTCGCTCTCCACCTGGATCCTCCCCCCGTGGGCCTCGACGATCGTCTTGCAGTGGTAAAGTCCGATGCCCATGCCCTGCTTCTTGGTCGTCTGGAAGGGGCGGAACAGATTCTTCTCCACGAACTCCCTCGACATCCCGCAGCCGCTGTCCGCGACCGTGATCTCCGCCCAGTTTTCGTGGCAGCCTGTCCCGACGATGATCTGCCCTTCCTTCCCCGAGGCGTCGCTGGCGTTCATCAGGAGGTTTTCCAGGACCTTGTGGATCTGCCCGCGGTCTGTGGACAGGGGCGGGACGGCGCCCGCGTTCAGTGTGATGGGAGCCCCGGCGTATCCCTTCATGTCCGAAACCGCCTCCTCGACCAGGCGGTTAAGGTCCGTCTCCCTGACATCGAGCTCCAGTCTCTGGCTCAGCATCGAGAGCCGGCTGCTCATGCCGTTGATCCTGGTAACGCTCTGGGAGAGCGTCTTCAGGGCGTCGGCGCGGAACTCCGGGTTGTCCATGTGGACGGGCAGGTTCTGCGTGACCAGGGAGAGCTTCGAGGCCAGGTTCTTCAGGTCGTGCATGAAGAAGGCGGACATGGTCTGGAAGGCCTCCAG
>CAYWTL010000099.1:0-7369 GCA_964460245.1 uncultured Syntrophaceae bacterium
ACCCTGATTCTAAGCTGGGAAAAGAGAGATAAAAGGGATCAGCCGATCGGACATCGGGGATCGGTGTTTGTCCGATGGAAAGGGGAAGACAGGCAGCTTCAAGCGATGACACCGGGTAAAGCTTTCCCTGGCTGTGCACGGTGAATCCCGTTTCAGGGGGGCATGGTGCATACAAAAGTCGATTCCATGCCGAAAAGATGCTAGAAAAGACTGGTATCAATCCGGTTTGACTGAGAGGAGTGCGCAGATCCCATGCCGAAGACGATCCGTTTCCGAATCGTTGTTCTGACGATTGCCTTTTGCATCCCGGTCTTTCATCAATCCGCTTCGGCGCTCAGTTGCGGGAATTACCGTTATCCGAAATGCGACGGCCCCGATCTTCAATATGCCGCCGGTTTTGATCCGCAGGTCGGCTATGGCGGGTTCGGCGGCGGCATCTGCCGCGCACGGCTCACGCCGGTGATCTTCATTCACGGCAATGGCGACCGGGCGACGAACTGGGACTCTCCCGTCATGGGTGCGATCGGAAACCATGCCGTGCCGGCACGCTCCGTCTATCAGGAATTCAAGGCGCGAGGCTACAACGATTGTGAACTGTTCGGCATAACCTACCTGTCCGCATCGGAACAGGAGTCTCCGCAGGCCAACTACCACAAGCCGGAGAAGTACGGCATTCTCATGCGCTTTGTCGAAGCCGTCAAATCCTATACCGGAAGGGATCGGGTGGATATTGTCGCCCACTCCATGGGCGTGTCCATGACGCTCGCCGCCCTGACCTACCAGGATGATGCGCAGGCGGGAAAGAGCGGCTGGTCCAGCATACGCCGTTTCGTGAACATTGCCGGTGGCGTGAGAGGTCTTTCCGCCTGCCTTGCCGCCGGTTTCATGAATCCCTTCGTGTCCACCTGCGGGTCCCAGAACGTCTTCAACCCGTTCGTTTTCGGCTTCCACCCCGACTCCGGCCGTTTACTGGGGTTCAATCAATGGACAGGCGGCAAGGGGCGGTTGAGCATGAGACGGGCGCCCTCAAACCATCCGGAGGTTTCATTTTACACGATTTCCGCCGGATTGCATGACCAGATTCACTGCTCGACGGCGGAGCGGCACGCGGATTGCGGCAAAGGGGCCCTCTTCACGAAGTCCGCCAACGTGAAAGCGCAGCTCGATGTCGGCGCCGGTTCAAAGGCCCGGAAAGTGAATTTGGATTTCAGGGACTGGCGTCCTACCGCGCTGTCCGGCGGCGATGCGGAGGGCATCGGTCATTTCAAGGTCCGAAACAACACGGGACAGATGATCTATGAAATGCTCAATTCGGATTGCACCGGCGCGACTTGCAGGGGTGATTATGCCGGAGGGCCGGTTTCGGAAGTTGCCGAGTGACCGAAAAACCGATCGAAGCCGTCGTTATCGTCCCGCGATTCTTCCGTTCGCAAAGGTTACTTTCTTTTTGTGTCGGCCATTCTCGGAATAGTATTCCCAAGGCCCATCGTTCTGTCCATTCCTGTAACTGCCCTTGGATCGCAACTGGCCGTTCCGGTAATATGTTTCTTCCGTTCCATCCTTCTGACCACCGTGATATCGTCCTTTGAATTCCAGTTGACGGTTGTCATGGTAGCCTTCATAGGTCCCATCCAGCTGTCCATCTTTATACGTTCTTCTGTATTTGAGCTGACCATTTGCGTAGAAGTCTTCCCAGACGCCGTCTTTTTGCTCATTCACAAAAGCTTTTCTCGACTCCATCTGGCCGGTCTCATAAAAGGTCTCCGCCGGACCGTCCAGCTTGCCATTCTTGTAATAACTTCTTGATTTCAGCTTGCCGTTTGAAAAGTACTCTTCCCAGAGCCCGTATTTCTGATCCCGGATAAACGTTCCCTTGGTTTCCAACCGACCATTCTCATCGTAGGTTTCCGCCGGCCCCTCCAACATGCCGTCTTTGTAAAAACCCTTCGATTTCAAGTTTCCATTTTCGTGGAAGCCTTCGTAGGGTCCTTCCTGCTTCCCGTTTTTATAGGTTTTCTTTAACTGGATTCGACCATTCGGATAGTACCATTCCCAGACTCCGTCGAAGAGCCCGTTTTTGACGCCTTCCCCTACTTGTTCACCCCATGCGGGAAATGCCAGCAGGGGAAGGATCAGTCCCATCCCGAAGACCAGCCAACAGAGTTTTTTCACTTTCATGTGACGTCTGCGACGAACTATTTCTTCGCCTTCTGTTTCGTCGCTTTCTTTTTCTGGGTTGCGGGCGCCGCGGTCGCCGGTGGCGCTTTGGCTTCCAAAAGTTCCACTTCAAACACCAGTGCCGCACCGCCGGGAATGACGGGCGGTCTCCCCTGATCGCCATAGGCAAGGTCCGAAGGGCAAACCAGCCTGGCTTTACCGCCGACCTTCATCTTGGCGACACCCTCCGACCAGCACGGAATCACCTGCCCCAGCGCGAATTCAGCGGGCTGTCCGCGCTGCACGGAACTGTCGAAAACCTTGCCGTCGATGAAAGTGCCCGTGTAGTGAACCTTGACGATGTCCGAAGACTTGGGCAAGACGCCGCTGCCGGCCGTGATCTGCCGGTAAACCAGACCGGAAGCCGTCTTCTCGGCGCCCTGCTCTTTTGCGGCATTCTCCAGATAGGGTTTGGCCAGCTCCTTTTGCTTTTGCGCAGCGGCCTGCATTCGCGTCAGCGCCAGGATATTGATGTTCTGCATGTAGGCCTCCGGCTCCGCCGCCAGAGTTTTGCCCGCGGCGGCATCGGTCATGCCCTGCTTGACAAACTCATATTCCTCTGTGGACAGGTTGAAAACGGAGAGCTGCTTGGTCAGGTGGACACCCAGCGCATAGAGCGTTTTCTGGTCGTCCGTCTGAGGCTGCGCGGCCAATGCCGGAACCGCCATGAAAAGAAAAAATGCAATCATCAGTTTACGCATAGCATTCCTTTCCTGTATCGTAATTTTGATATTCCCGCCGCCGGACAGACTGTCCGAGCGGAACCGCCTGTCCACCCTTATAAGCGTTTACGGCAACATTTGCAAAAAAACTTTGCCCCCGTTTCAAGGAGAATCTGCAAAAAATGAAAACCGGAGGAAGCATCCATCACTTCGGAATACAGACCGACGACATTGAAGGTGTCGTCAGAAAGCTCAAAGCCATGGGTGTGGGGTTCAACAAGGGCATCATGGATCTCGGCGCGTGGAAATACATCATGGTCCCTACACCGGACAACGTGCTCATCGAACTTTTCCAGGTGGACCGGAACGCAATGCCCCCAAAATACCGTGATTATTTCGATTGAGAAACGCCGATCCTTCGAGGTCAGAGGACTTCCATCGACATTCCGGATGCGGGGATTGACATGAATGTGTGTTGCGGTAATCCGTATCACTTCCGCTCAATGCCGGCGATGAAGCCAATGATCTTCTCCAGAGGCGTCCCCGCCCCGAAAACCTCATCAATGCCCGCCGCCTTCAGCAGCCGAACCTCGTCCGGCTGGACCGTTCCTCCCAGTACCACGGCAACGTCATCAGCTCCTCGGGCACGAAGCAGCTTCACCACCGCAGGCGCCAACATCATGTGGTTGCCCGAAAGGGAACTCAAACCGACCACGTCGGCATCCTCCTGAATGACCGACTGCACGATGGCTTCGGGTAATTGGTTCCCCAGATAGATGACCTCCATGCCTGCGTCGCGCAAGGCCCGGGCCACGATAATGCTTCCCCGCCAGTGAGTATCCGTTCCCAGGCGTGCGATGACGATGCGCTTGCTTCCTGTCATATTCCATCTCCTTTTAATCGGAAAAGCGGAGGATTCCGGACGACGTGATGCTTCTTCAGAACAGTCGAATCTCAGGGTGTGCGATCGCGTTGCAGCATTCGTTCCGTCCGGCCTTTCCTGTCCCGGCAAGCCGCGGCACGCTGCGGATTGCAGAGAACTTTGCCCAGGGCGACGCCGGCCGCGAATCCACCCACATGGGCCCAAAAAGCGACTCCTCCCGCTGCACCGGCAAGGGCGGGGATCCCTCCGAGAATCTGGATGAGAAACCAGTACCCCAGCATCAGAAAAGCCGGAACCACAAACCGGGTGAAGAAAAAGCCGAAAAAGACCAGGACATGCACGGGAGCCCGGGGAAAAAGGACGGCATAGGCCCCCATGACCCCGCTGATGGCTCCCGAAGCGCCAACCATGGGCACAACGCTACCCGTATCCGTGACGATCTGAAGGCCAGCCGCAGCAACACCGCACAGGAGATAGAACAGGATGAACCGCCACCATCCCATGGCATCCTCGATGTTGTCCCCGAAGACGGCGAGAAACCACATGTTGCCGATGATATGAAACCAGCCGCCATGCAGGAACATCGAGCTGATGACGGACCACCCGGAGGCATCGGGCGTAAGGACACACGCCAGTCCTTCTCCGAGAGGAACTTTCGTTCCCGGCGCCACCCTGCCGAGAAGCTCCGCCGGGATCAGACCGTACTGACAGATCGAAGCAGCCAGAGGCACATCCGATCCCATCCCCTGAACAAACACCCATACCAGCACGTTGATGCCGATGATCAGGAACGTCACAACAGAGGCGCCCAGGGTCGGATTTTCATCTCGAAGGGGAAACATGCGGCTCCTGCTGTCCGAGTTTCAATGCTGGAATTATGCCACGGTCCGTTGAGACATCAACTGCCGGAGCCCTTCGATGCCCGCAGGTCCTGCTGATACCGTTCGATCAGATCGCGAATGGCGCGCGCATCGCCTTTGAAATGGCCGTGGCTTTCGATGGGGTTGCTTCCCCCCGCCGAATCGATCCGGATGTCGGACCAGATCAGGCCCGTCTTGATATTGACCGAAGCCACTTTCGGGATCGCAATGCTCTCTTCGTGGGAACCGATGATCCGCGGCTTGATCCGCGTCACCCGGTTTTGATTGACGACAATGCGCACCGGGAAAATCAGGTTCCCCGAAGTCAAACGGCTGGCCGTGAACACATGGCTTTCCTCAGCCATTGTTTCCTCCCTTGATGCAATGAACCGAACATCGGTTTTGGGCGCGAGTATATGAAGAAGGTTTTTTTGTGTCAATAGCGCTTTACACGCCTTCATCTGAACAACACCGTCTCAAGAATCTGCATTGGTATTGCCAACCGGCAAATAAACTGTATAATCTCCGAACGAGGAGCGTTTCCATGGACAAGCACAAATTGACGATCCCTCTGTCGGCAGACGAGTCCATATCGGCTGTCCTGACCTTGCCTTCAGACGAAACCAGAGTGTCGGGCACGGGTGTAATCGCAGCCCACGGCGCCGGCAATGACATGGACAATCCCCTCATTGTAGCTTTTGCGGAGGGACTGGCCGGTGCGGGCTATCCGGTCATGCGGTTCAATTTTTTATACCGGGAGATGGGGCTGAAAACGCCGGACCGTCCGGAAAAGCTGGAGGAAGCATGGTCCGCCGCCTGCCGGTATTTCCTTGAGCATCGAGGCGCCGGCGCCGGACAGATCATCGCCGCCGGCAAATCCATGGGCGGACGGATCGCCTCACAAATGGCCGCTGAAAAAAAACTCCCGGCCGCGGGTCTGATCTTTCTCGGTTATCCCCTGCATCCGCCGAACGACCCTTCAAGAACCAGGGATGCCCACCTGTACCGGATCGGCGTCCCGATGATCTTTTTCGCCGGTACGAGAGACAGCCTCTGCGATCTTGTCAAGCTTCGGGCCGTTCTGAGCAGGCTGTCATCGTCCTGGGATCTGGACGTCGTCGAAGGCGGCGACCATTCCTTCCAAATCCCCCAGGCTCTCGGCATCCGGGAATCCGACACATGCAGGCGGATCGTGAACAGGACCTTGCAATGGCTGGAGAAAACCAGCGGCCGAAGGTAATCTTATCGAAGCGGATCCGGCAGCAATCTCGAACAAGGCGTGTGCCGTACGGACCATTCCTCCGTTCTTTGGAAAAGTTGAAGGTGCGCCATGGACTACTATGATCTAAATGATTTTTTGAAAATCTCCGCAGTATTGAACTACCAGTTGAGCGCCAAGCGGCCGAACTGGAACAACATCGCATACATTGTCCTGGAGGGGAAGCCGATTGCGGCCCGCGACGAGGAAGTGTTGCTGAACGCATTCGATTATCTGGGGAAAATATACGGGAAAATGAAAAGGGACCTGGGGCCCTTCTCTGTTTTGCATCCGCTCCGGGCAACCGCGCTGCTTTCTCATGCATCGAAAGAAGTTGTCCTTCTCGACATCATGACCTGTCTGCTGCACGATCATTTAGAGGATTTCAATCCGGAGAGGCTCAAAAATTCAAGCCGGACGGAACTGGATCAAAGATTCCGATCCTTTTTGGCGAAATTGCCGGAGGATCACCAGGAACGCCTGATGGAACATCTGATATGGCTGACCAAAGAGCCTCCTGAGACTTATAACCGCTACATCGGCCGTTTGCTGGACCAGGCATGCAACGCCCCGGAAGTCGTGAGGGTCAAGCTCGCGGACAGGCTGGACAATACTTTTGACATGCGCATTGATCTTCAGGACCCTTTGCAGGGGGTAGACTTTTTCGAGATCATATTTCAGACCTTTTTCACGAACACCTATAAGGGGTACCGGCCCGAAAGGCCCCACCAGCCTTCACTGGTCCTGAACGGCGCGCAAAGGCTGTACCAGCTGTTCAAGAACATTGTCCTGATGTCGCTCATCCGTAAGCAGCAGGCGGACGCGGCAGATGCCATCAGCCGGAGCCTGTTCAGCGCCCTTGCCAAGGCAAGTATCCGGGAGGCCCAGAGAATTTCGCTGCATGTCTTCGGATACCATGAGACCTCCGTGTCAACATTCAGGGAGATACTCAGGGATACGCTGGCATATTCAAGGTCAGGGGGATTCGAAGAGGTGACGCAACCGCAGGGTGGGCATCGTCTGGACGGCTTGTTTATGACGGTTTTTGATCAGCCGAAACGTGACGCCCGGAAACGGCAACTTCTGGCGCTGTACCAGAACAAATCGTTCATGATCGAAGTAGCGGTCGCGTTTGTTATCATTTTCCAGAATTTCCTCAACGACGGGGATTATTATGTTCACGGCATCAGCGCGGAGGGAATACGTCCGGAGCGGACATGCTGATTTCACTCACCCGGAAAATCGCAGTCTTGCCGGTGAAATGGCGGAGCGCTCCAAAGATCACCCTTTCCATGACCGCGCAGGAGAAATGTTCCACAAACTCGGAAGCCCCTTTCCGCGACACCATCGCAGAAAGGGGCTATTGGTCAGACCATGAAAAAGATCTTATGTCCGCTTGTTTTCGGTGCGGGCCTCAGACGTCCTTTCGCTTCGTCCAGGCCTCCTGGTAGAGCCGCCCGATCGAGGTCACGATCGCCAGGAAGAACAG
>CAYWTL010000100.1:0-3925 GCA_964460245.1 uncultured Syntrophaceae bacterium
TCCCGCGACATCCTGATTGCCGAGTTCACCGGAACGGCCGTTCACATCGCCCACGTCAGCGCCGCGGGATCGGTCCGGCTGATCCGGGATGCGAAGGCCAGGGGCGTCCGGGTGACGGCCGAGACGGCCCCGCATTATTTCACCCTGACGGACGAGGCGGTCCGCGAGTATGACGTGAATGCGAAGGTGAACCCGCCGCTTCGGGGGATCGAGGACGTCACGGCCGTTCGGGAGGGTCTTCGGGACGGGACGATCGACGTCATTGCCACGGATCACGCCCCCCATGCGGCGACCGACAAGGAAGTGGAATTCGACGATGCCGCCGCCGGCATCGTCGGGCTGGAAACCGCCCTGGGACTGGGGCTGAAGCTCGTGTCCGGCGGCGTGCTCACCCTGCCGGAGCTGATCCGGAAGATGAGCGTCAATCCCGCCGGGATTCTCCATGTTCCCGGGGGAACGCTGCGGACGGGGTCCGCCGCCGATGTGACCGTGATCGATCCGGAGCGGCGGTGGTCGGTCGACCGGGAGCGCTTCCATTCGAAGGGCAGAAACACCCCCTTTCACGGCTGGGACCTCGAGGGCAAGGCCGTGATGACCATCGTCGGCGGCGAGGTGAAATTCCAGGAACCATGACCGCCCGGACGAGCCATAAGACGGAGGCGATCGTCCTGCGGCGGTACGACTACGGCGAGTCCGACCGGATCGTCGTCTTCTATACCAGCGACTTCGGAAAACTTCGGGGGATTGCCAAGGGGGCCCGCCGAAGCCGGAAACGGTTTTCCAACAGCCTGGAACTCTTCTGCTGTTCCCGCATTCTTTTTTCCCGAAGGAGCAGGGAAGGCCTGGCCCTGATCGAAGACAGCAGCGTCGGCTGCCACTTCCCGGCCATTCGGGAGAGCCTGGACAAAACCCTGGTCGCGTCCTACCTGCTCGATCTGACGGACCAGTTCACGGCGGAATACAAGAAAAACGAGGCCCTGTTCCGGCTGCTGGAGTCGTTTCTGCACCGGATCGACGCGGAAACCGTTTCGGAGGCCCTGGTCCGCTTTTTTGAAATCCGGCTCCTGCGCGTGACCGGTTACGAGCCGGTTCTGGATCGGTGCGTCGTCTGCAGGAATCCCGTGCGCAATGGGGACGTTTGCCGGTTTCATCCCCGCGCGGGCGGCGTGAAATGCGAATCCTGCGGGCGGAGCGAAGATACCGCCCTGCCGATTTCCCCGGGAACCATTCGGACGCTCCTGCTGGGCAGGGACATCGAAATGGACCGAATCGGCAGGGTCGGAATGGACCCGCAGTCGCTGGAGGAGAGCCGGCGGCTGATGCGCCATTTCATTCGGCACCTGCTGGGCAAAGACATGAAATCCATCGAGGTGCTGAATCAGATTCGGGGGATGGAGATCTGATTCGCAGGCCGTGTCCTCCTTGTCCCGTACACCGATTGCCCCCCGCCGTTTGAATTTCACGGGAAATTTTTGAAATTGACACTGCCGCTGCGTCATGTTAAGAGCGAACTGAAAATAATCATGAAATCAAGGTGAAAGCCCTTTTGACAGGAGATGGCCGTGACTTTTCAGCAGTTGATATTCGCACTTGAAAAATACTGGGCGAAGCAGGGATGCGTCATCCAGCAGCCCTACGACCTGGAAGTCGGCGCCGGGACATTCAATCCCGCCACTTTTCTTCGGGCCCTCGGCCCGGAGCCCTGGAAGGTCGCCTATGTGGAACCTTCGCGACGGCCCACCGACGGGCGCTACGGAGAAAATCCGAACCGGCTTCAGCACTACTATCAGTATCAGGTGATCATGAAGCCATCGCCCCTGAACATTCAGGACCTCTATCTGGACTCGCTGAAAAGCTTCGGCATCGATCCGCTCGATCACGATATCCGGTTCGTGGAGGATGACTGGGAATCGCCCACCGTGGGAGCCTGGGGGCTGGGCTGGGAAGTGTGGCTCGACGGCATGGAAATTTCCCAGTTCACCTATTTCCAGCAGGTCGGCGGGATGGATCTGAACCCCATCTGCGCGGAGCTGACCTACGGGATCGAGCGCATTGCCATGTACATCCAGGGGATCGACAACGTGTACGACCTGAAGTGGAACGACCGCGTCACCTACGGCGATGTCCACCACCGGGGCGAGGTGGAGTGGTCCGTGTACAATTTCGAAACCGCCGACGTGGAGATGATCCGAAAGATTTTCGACATGTACGAGGCGGAAGGGATCCGGTCGGCCGAAAAGGGCCTGGTCCTGCCGACCTACGACTGCTGCCTCAAGTGTTCCCACACGTTCAATCTGCTCAATGCCCGCGGCGCCATCAGCGTTGCCGAGCGGACCAGCTACATCGGCCGGGTCCGAAACCTGGCCCGGCTGAGCGCCGAAGGGTACCTGAGGCAGAGGGAGGAGATGGGCTTTCCGCTGCTGAAGAAATAGCGGGGGAGAAGCGTCTCGCACAGGCCACGGAAAAGCGGTTTCGCCGGCGATTCCGGGCGCAATCGCAAATCAAATCGACAAAACGGTGCTTTTGAATGGGTAAGGAACTGCTGCTTGAAATCGGGACCGAAGAGATTCCCGCCGCCTTTTTGCCGGGCGTCCAGAAAGACATGGCGGACATGATCCGCCGGGAATTCGCAGGCCGGAGGATCCGGCACGGTGACGTCAGAACCATGGCCACGCCGAGGAGGCTTTGCCTCTGGGTTGCGGATGTCGCCGAGAGGCAGGACGACCAGATCGTCGAAAAGCTCGGACCGGCCCGGAAGGTCGCCGTCGATGAAAACGGAAACCCCACCCGGGCCGCCATCGGCTTTGCCCGGGGACAGGGGGTTGAATTTTCCGACCTGCAGACGGTCGTCACGGAAAAAGGGGAATATCTCTGCGTCCGAAAGGAAATCGCCGGCGGGGAGACGAGAGACCTCCTTCCCGAGCTTTTCATGCATTTCATTCCGGCCATTCCCTTCCGGAAATCCATGCGCTGGTCCTCCTTTGAATTGCGCTTTGCCCGGCCGATTCACTGGATGGTCGCAATCTACGGCGGCAAGACCGTTCCCTTTCGAATCGAGAACATCGCAAGCGGCAACCGGACGTTCGGCCACCGCTTCATGAGCCCCCGCTACGCGGCGGTCAGGAGCCTGGAGGATTACCTGGCCCAGACGCGAAAGCACTTCGTCATCGCCGATCCCGAGGAGCGGAGGCGGATCATTCTCGAAGAAACCCGGAAGGCCGCCCAAGAGGTGTCCGGCCGGGTCCTGTACAACGACGACCTGCTCGAGACGGTGACATACCTGACGGAGTACCCGACGGTGGTCTGCGGAAGCTATGACCGCGACTATCTGAAGCTCCCCAAGGAGGTGCTGATCACCTCCATGATGTCCCACCAGAAGTACTTTCCCGTGGTCGACGAGGCGGGGAACCTGCTGCCCCATTTCCTGACGATCAACAACACCCTGGCCCGGGATCCGGCGGTGGTCGCGCGCGGCAACGAAAAGGTCATCCGTGCGCGTCTGGCCGACGCGAAGTTCTTCTTTGAGGAGGACCGAAAGATTTCCCTGGACCGCCGCGTCGAGGACCTGAAGAAAGTGGTCTTTCACACCCTGCTGGGGACCTCCTACGAAAAGGTCATGCGCTTCCGGGAACTGGCCGCTTTCATTGCCGGGCGGATCCGGCCGGAACTGAAGGACACGGTCGACCGGACGGCCGTTCTGGCCAAGGCGGACCTGGACACGCAGATGGTCTGCGAATTCTCCGAACTCCAGGGGATCATGGGGCGCGAATACGCCCTGCTGGCCGGCGAAAATCCCGTCGTCGCGAGGGCGATCTACGAGCATTACCTGCCCGTCTCGGCCGGCGGCGCCCTTCCGGAAACGGATGAGGGCGCCATTGTCAGCATTGCCGACAAGATGGACACGATCGTCGGATTCTTCGGGGTG
>CAYWTL010000100.1:4025-7061 GCA_964460245.1 uncultured Syntrophaceae bacterium
ATCATTCGCAAGCACCTTCAGGACATCACCAACCAGATCCACTCCGCGCAGAACCTCAAGCAGATCCTCGTCGACCTCAAGGGAAACGGCATCCTGTCCCTGTTCAACGCCCACGCGGTGACGATCTACGTCGCGGACAACCTGAAAGGCGAAATTTACTCCATGTTCCTCCAGGGATCGGAGATTCGGGAAATACGGGTGCCGATCAGCAACAGGAGCATTGCCGGATACGTGGCGAACACGGGCAGCGCGGTCAATATCGCCGACGCTTACGATGCGAACGAGCTGAAGGCGATTCACAAGGAACTGACCTTCGATCACAGCTGGGACAGGAAGACCGGCTTCAGGACCCGGCAGATCCTGGCCGCGCCGATTTTATACAACAAAACGCTCATGGGCGTGATCCAGATCCTGAACAGGAAGCCGGGCGGCGCGGGGAAATTCTCCGCCGACGAAGCCGGTTTCCTCCAGGAGCTCGCGGACGTCCTGGGCATTGCCTTCTACAACCAGGAGCGGTTTTCCAAGCGAAGGAAGACGCGGTTCGACTACCTCGTCACGCGGGGGCTGATCAAGGAGGAAGACCTCGACCAGGCCTGGGAGGAATCCCGGGAAAAAAAGGAGCCGATGGAAGCCCTGCTGATGAGAAAATTCAGGATTTCCAAAGAGCTAATCGGGAAGAGCTACGAAGAGTTCTTCCGCTGCAAGTTCGTTCAGTTCAACGACAAGCACCCCATTCCCGGCGATCTGCTGAAAAACCTGAAAAAGGACTATCTGCGCCGCGAGCTCTGGGTCCCCATCGAGAGGGTCGACGGGAATGTCCGGATCATTGTGGACGATCCGAACAACATCCTGAAGAAAGACACGATCGAAAGCCTGCTGAAGACCAAGGCCGTGCGGTACGATGTCGCGATGCCGGACGACATCATTCGGTACATCAACTATTTCTATCAAACGCCGGAAGACGAATCGACCCTGACGGATCTGCTGGGAAAGCTCGACACGACGGAGGAAGTCGAGGAAGAAGAAGGGGATGTGGTCTCGGAGTCGGACAGCGTCATCATGCAGCTCGTGAACAAGATCATCAATGACGCCTTCAACCGGCGCAGCTCCGACATCCACATCGAGCCGAACGTGGACAAAAAGAACGTCGAGGTCCGCTACCGCATCGACGGCGACTGCGCCCTCTATCAGACCCTTCCCTACAGCTACCGGGCGGCCATCGTCTCCAGGATCAAGATCATGTCGAACCTGGACATCACCCTGCGGCGCATACCCCAGGACGGAAAGATCAAGTTCAGGCGTCCCAACGGCCAGGAAATCGAGCTGCGCGTCGCGACGGTCCCCACGCAGGGAGGCGTCGAGGACGTCGTGATGAGGATTCTCGCAAAGGGGGAGACGATGCCCCTCGAGGCTATGGTCCTGTCCGAACGGAACAACCGGGAGCTGCTCGAGATCCTGGCCAAGCCCTACGGCATGGTCCTGGTGGTCGGTCCCACCGGTTCCGGAAAGACGACGACGCTGCATGCCTC
Organism: uncultured Syntrophaceae bacterium; assembly: GCA_964460245.1. GTDB lineage: Bacteria > Desulfobacterota > Syntrophia > Syntrophales > Fen-1087 > JAXDBM01. Next base: position 5,555 of record CAYWTL010000100.1, read on the forward strand.
TCTCCGTCACATCAACACGCCGGACCGCAAGATCTGGACGGCGGAGGATCCCGTGGAAATCACCCAGTACGGCCTTCGCCAGGTCCAGGTGCAGCCCAAGATCGGTTTCGACTTTGCCGCGGCCATGCGCTCCTTCCTTCGGGCGGACCCGGACATCATCATGGTCGGCGAGATGCGGGATTTCGAGACCGCCAAGATCGGCGTGGAGGCGTCCCTGACCGGACATCTCGTTTTCAGCACCCTGCACACGAACAGCGCTCCGGAGACCATCGTCAGGCTCCTCGACATGGGGATCGATCCGCTGAATTTCGCGGATGCCCTGCTGGGCATTCTCGCGCAGCGGCTCGTCCGGACGCTCTGCATCGGCTGCAAGGAGGCCTATCATCCGCCGATCAGCGAATTCGATGAAATTGCGGAAAGCTACGGGCCGGAAGCGTTTGCAAAACTGGGCATTTCCTACACGGACGATTTCATGCTGTACCGGCCCAGGGGATGCGACGTCTGCGACAAAACCGGATACAAGGGAAGGATGGGCATTCACGAGCTGCTGATCGGGTCCAACGCGATCAAGCGGCTGATCCAGAGGCATGCGACGGTGGAAGAGATGCGGGAAGTCGCCGCGGCCGAAGGCATGACGACCCTGCTTCAGGACGGCATCATGAAATCGCTCAAGGGCTTTACCGACTTCAAGCAGGTCCGGCGGGTCTGCATCAAGTGAGTCTTTCCTTCCACCGACGGATCCGGTCGAGTGCATCCAGGGGCGTCGTATTCAGGATGTCCAGTTCCCTGATTTCCGCGGCGACGGCCTCGTGGAGATCGGCGAAAAGGCCGAGCTGGTTCGCATTTCTCCGATTCGGCTTCCTTCCCCGGGCGATCTTCGGCATGCCCGCCTCGTCGAACTCCCCTTTTTCCAGGTTGTTCAGGATCTCCCCGGCCCGGGCAACGACCTCTTCGGGGACGCCCGCGATCCGGGCCACCTGGATGCCGTAGCTGCGGTTGGTACCCCCCTCCATGATCTTGCGGAGAAAGATGATCCGGTCGCCCCACTCCTTGACGGCGATATTGAAGTTCTTGACCCCTTCGTTGGCCACGGCCAGCTCCGTGAGCTGGTGGTAATGGGTGGCGAAGAGGGTCCGCGCGCCCAGACGCGCGTCGTCCTGGAGATATTCCGCGACGGCCCAGGCAATGCTGAGACCGTCGAAGGTGCTGGTGCCGCGTCCGACCTCGTCCAGGATGATCAGACTTCTCCGGCTGGCATGTTTCAGGATGTTGGCCACTTCCGTCATTTCGACCATGAAGGTGCTCTGGCCGCGGCTCAGGCTGTCCATGGCGCCGATCCGCGTGAAGATGCGGTCCGCCACGCCGATTCGCGCCCGCGCCGCCGGGACGAAGCTTCCCATCTGCGCCATGAGGACCGCCAGGGCGCACTGGCGGATGTAGGTGGATTTCCCCGCCATGTTCGGTCCGGTGATGATGAGGAAACGGTTTTTGTCCAGGTCCAGCGTCA